>CAKZTM010000014.1 GCA_937920555.1 uncultured Paracoccaceae bacterium
CGGGCGCTTATCTACAAAAGCCCACTGTTGTTTCGTAAACTATTGCGTTTTATGGTGCCCAAAAAAGGCATGGTATTGGGCAATCGGCTAATCTTCTCCTGCATGCGAAACGAAGGGCCTTTCCTGTTGGAGTGGCTCAACTTTCATCGCTCCATCGGTTTTGACAGCTTCCTGATCTTCACCAATGATTGCGAGGACGGCTCTGAGCTGATGGCTGACCGGCTGGCCGAGTTGGGCTTGATCACCCATATCCGAAATGACGACTATCAAAAACGTGGCCCGCAATGGACGGCCTTGAACAGCCCACCCCTTAGACAAGCGCTGCGGCAGGCGGATTGGGCGCTTCACTTGGACCTTGATGAGTTTCTCAATATCAAGCTGGGGACTGGCCAGCTTGCTGATCTGGTGGCAAAGATCGGTGGGGCGGACGCCATGTCGATCCCGTGGCGGTTTTTTGGCAATGACCGTGTGTTCGGGTTTGAGGATGCGCCAATCGTCGGGCAGTTCACCCGGTGCAATCCTTATCCGATCATGTTTCCGCGCCAAGCGTTGATGTTCAAAACGCTGTTTCGCCCGTCTGGCAAGCTGGACCGCGCTGGTGTGCATGCACCGCGTCTGGCCAAAGATGCGGTTATGGATGATCTTACATGGGTGACGGGCAACGGCACCCCGGTGACGCAGGCATTCCGGCCCAAAAACCCTGTGCTGCACGGTCCCAATTTTGGCAATGATCTGGCGCAGATAAACCATTACGCGCTGCGCTCCATGGCATCGTTTTTGGTGAAATCCGCGCGCGGCTTGCCCAACCACGGCAATGTGCCTGTGGATGCATCCTATTGGATTCGGCGAAATTTCAATGATTGTGTGGACCGGTCCTTGGCGGACAGGACAGTGCCGAACGCTTTGCCACAGGACGCGGCTTTGTCAGACCTTCATCACAAAGCTTGCGATTGGCACCGGCAAAAAGCGGATGAGGTTATGGCCACCGAGGCGGGTGTAGAGCTTTTATCGGCCATTGCCGTTGCGGGAAGCACAGTTGTGCCGGATGACGCCACCATTTCCAGTCTTTATGGTGCTTTGGGGGCCGTCTTTGGTGGCAGGTCCAAATGATGGGGTGTGACGTCCAACGGATCACGCTGTCGTGCGCAATGACACCGGGGGAATGGGCGGGAATTTTTGCGCCCAACATCTTTGCCTTTGATTGTTTTGAGACTGGAACCGGGTTTGAGCTGATTACCCGCATTGAGGGCGACAAACTCACAATCCTGGAGACGCTGGTGTTTCACGGGGATGGCGCGCGGATCACGCCCGCCCGTGTGGTTCCGTCGCCGCGCGGATCGCGGATCGAGTTTGATGGCCCATGCCCGAAGATGCTTGAGGTCATCGGCCCGCAGGACACGTTGAGCTTGCAGGTTCAGCCATCGCAAAACACCGCTTTTTCGGGCCTCAATACCATTTTCACGATCACCGTTGAGCCCGATGCGCAGGTCATTACCGATTGGCTCAGCTATCATGCCAAAGCGCAGAATGCACAAGCCGCACTTATTTTCGTGCGCGGTGCGCAGTCCTTTGATGTCGATGGCTTTATGGATGAATTGGTCCAGTTAACATCGGGCATCGCGTTGAAGGCACTTTATGTGGTGCCGTGCGATGTGCCTCTTGGCCATCCCAAAATGCCCGCCGAAAGCGACCGGCATTTGGCCCCTGATGCACCCGGCAAGGCCATGCTGTCGGAGCCGGTTATGGACCCTTGGCGCTCGCCCATATTCGAGTTGGCGGTTCTGGAGGTGGCGCGTCGCCGGTTTTTGGCTGATGCCCAAGCAGTCCTCTATTGTCAGCCCCATGATTTAATCACTTCTACCACAAATTCGGTATTCGAGGTCGCCGCAGATCTGGGCTTCATCAAGTTTCAAGGGAAACGCGCCTATCCCTATGCCCTGAATGACAAGAAGCCGCCCCGTCACGCGGATCACAATTGTATCTCATTTGATGGCAAAAGGGCCGAGAATATCTGGTGCGCCGCACCGGCAAAGATGGAGCCCAACGCATTTTGGCGACAGTTTCGGGTCACAAACACGACCGAGGCCGCGACGGTGGGTCAAAGCTACTGGCGTTGCATGGCTTTGCGTCATCCCCAGCTTAAAGTCGGCGAGTTGGTTCCAAAATCCAGTTTGGTTGCAGATGACGATCTGGCTGTTTTGATGAAGGATCATTTTGACGCACGCCCCAAGGCACCGCCTGCGGTCAAGCGCGCCAATCCTGCCCATTTCAAGAACGACAAGACGCTGATTATCACCACCATGAAAAATGAGGGGCCGTTTATTCTGGAATGGTTGGCCTATCACCGGGCCATCGGGGTGACGGATTTTCTGGTTTACACCAATGATTGCACCGACGGCACGGACGAGATGTTTGATCTGCTGCACGCCAAAGGATTGTTGGAGCACGCCGAAAATCCCTACAAACAGATGCATCTCAAACCTCAACATGCAGCCCTTCAGGCGGCCTCTGAGACCGCGATTGTCGCAAAGGCGGATTGGGTGATTTGCATGGATGTGGACGAGTTCATAAACATCCATGTGGGCGATGGGACACTGAAGGCGCTGTTTAAAGCAGTGCCGGACGCCACGTTGATCTCGCTCACATGGCGGCTTTTTGGCAATGGTGATGTGGCAGGCTTTGAAGACCGGCCCATTATCGAGCAGTTTGATCAATGCGCCCCGATTATCTGCCGGAAACCGCATCAGGCATGGGGGTTCAAGACGCTATTTCGCAATCTTGATCACTACAAGAAATTTGGCGTTCACCGGCCCAAAGGGCTTAGGCCGGAATATCTGGATCAAATTACCTGGGTGAATGGCTCGGGCGAGCGGATGCCCGACAAGATGCTGCGCACCGGTTGGCGGTCCTCGACCAACACTGTCGGTTATGATCTGGTGACGCTCAACCATTATGCGCTTCGGTCTGCGGAAAGCTTTTTGGTCAAACGGGACCGGGGTCGGGTTAATCACGTGGACCGGGATCAGGGCCTCGCCTACTGGTTTCGGATGAACCATAACGCGCAATCGGAAAGCTCCATCGCCAGTAAGCTGCCGCTGTTTCATGCGGAGTTTGCCCGGCTGATGGCCGATCCAGAAATAGCGGCGATGCATGCCAAATGTGTCGCGGCCCACCGCAAGCGCATCGCGGAGCTTATGGCCGCGGATGAGTACAAGACCCTTTATGACGAGATAACCGGCGCGCGGCTGCGGGCGCTATCGCGCATGCTGGACAAGTTTGGCAATCAAACCTTTCTAGATGGGCCCGATGCGGTCCCGCAAGACTTCCATCTGACGTCCTAGGTGCCTATATGTCGTCGAGCAGATCGCGAGGAGACAACATGGCCGACGACAGCAAATTTCCCGGCTGGCATGGAACCACCATCATTGGCGTCAAAAAGGGCGGCAAAGTGGTTGTGGCAGGCGACGGGCAGGTCAGTTTGGGTCAAACCGTTATCAAAGGAACGGCCCGCAAGGTTCGCCGGATCGCACCGGGTGGCCATGACGTAGTGTGCGGCTTTGCAGGCTCCACTGCCGATGCTTTCACCCTATTGGAGCGGCTGGAGGCTAAGTTGGAGGCATCTCCGGGGCAGTTGCAGCGGGCTTGCGTTGATCTGGCCAAAGACTGGCGCATGGACAAGTACCTCAAGAACCTTGAGGCCATGCTGATCGTGACCGACGGCAAAGAGCTTTATATCATCACAGGTGCAGGCGATGTGTTGGAGCCCGAGCACGGCATCGCCGCCATCGGATCGGGCGGCAATTACGCGCTGGCCGCCGCACGGGGCATGATGGACAGCAAAAAGGACGCTGAGAGTATCGCAAAGGACGCCATGGCCATCGCCGCTGATATTTGCGTTTACACCAACGGCAACCTGACCATTGAGGTGATTGACGGATGATCCATTCCATCGGTCCGATAGATGATGCTGTAAGATGTCTCAGATAAGTTCAAACGACATTCGCGCGGCCGTCGCCTCTGGTATATTGAGCGAGGCGCAGGCGGCGAAACTGGAAATTTTGGCCGAGGAACGTCTTGGCTATCGCCAGCATATGGTGAGTGAAGATGAGCCATTTGAGCTGTTCCGCGGGTTTTCCGAAATTTTTGTAACTGTTGGTCTGGTCATTTTATTCTCGGGCCTTCTGGCGATGCTGGCACCTCTGTACATGTTGGGGTCCATCACGGCCTTGCCGGTTGCGGCTGCGTGTCTGGCATGGTTGGGGGCAGAGTATTTCACCCGACGCCGGCGCATGGCTTTACCGTCCTCTTTTTTGTCGATCGCCTTTGGTGTCTCGATCCTGATCTTGTCCGCGCTCAGTCAAAATCTGGAGGGTGCGGTTCTGAGTGCGGCTGTTTTCGAGCCCATGCGAGACGCGCTTCCGTTTCGCATTTTGACCGTTTTCGGGATCGCATTTGGCGCGATGCTTTTATGGTATCTGCGTTTTCGCATTCCATTTGCCATGCTGGTCATTGGCCTTATGGGCCTTGGTATCGTCTTTTCAATCGCGTCATTTTTTGACGAGCGACTTTTGGAAAACATCTCCAATCCGATCAAGATGCTGTTTGATTTGGGCGGCTCGTCGAATGCGGCTTTTGCCACTTTGGTCTTCGGCGCTTTGGCATTCATCGCCGGCATGGTTTTTGACATGCGTGACCCGCACCGGATTTCGCGCCTGTCGCGGGCGGCGTTTTGGCTGCATGTTCTTGCCGCACCTGCCATCGTCAACACCATGGCTTTCACAACCTGGTCGATGGAGGGCACTGCTGGTCCTCTTTTGACCGCTGCCACGCTTCTCATTTTTACCCTGCTTGCAATCGTCATAGATCGGCGCAGCTTTTTGACCGCAGGGCTGATCTATTTCGCATTCCTACTGCGAAGCGTTTTGGATACTGACAGCTCCGCTTGGAATACGGTCTATACCCTTCTTGTTCTTGGGGCGTCGGTTACACTCATTGGTACCTTCTGGACCCAAGTTCGGGCGCTGCTCATGCGCGTTTTGCCGAACTTCCCGCTCAAACATCGACTTCCGCCATATTCAGAGGCTTTATGACTGACCTAACACCCCGCGAGATTGTCTCGGAACTGGACCGCTTCATCATCGGCCAGAAAGACGCCAAACGTGCAGTGGCGGTTGCCCTGCGCAACCGTTGGCGCCGCAAGCAGTTGCCCGATGAGTTGATGGAAGAAGTGTACCCCAAAAACATCCTGATGATCGGGCCAACCGGCGTGGGTAAAACCGAGATTTCCCGCAGGCTGGCAAAGCTGGCCAACGCGCCCTTCATCAAGGTCGAAGCCACCAAATTCACCGAAGTTGGGTATGTGGGTCGCGACGTGGAGCAGATCATCCGCGATCTTGTCGAGAGTGCCATCGTCATGGTGAAAGAGCAAAAGCGCGAGGCTGTTAAGGCCAGTGCGCATGCTGCCGCCGAAGAGCGCGTGATCGAGGCGCTTGCAGGCACGGACGCCCGCGAACAAACCCGCGACATGTTCCGCAA
The DNA here is from genome assembly GCA_937920555.1 of uncultured Paracoccaceae bacterium. GTDB lineage: Bacteria > Pseudomonadota > Alphaproteobacteria > Rhodobacterales > Rhodobacteraceae > CAKZTM01. The sequence goes on from CAKZTM010000014.1 coordinate 5,536, forward strand.
AAAGCTGCGCGACGGTTTGCTCAATGACAAAGAGATTGAGATCGAGATCGCCGACACCTCCAACCCCATGCAAATGTTTGATATTCCCGGTCAGCCCGGTGGTGGTGCTGGTATGATGAATATTGGTGAGCTGTTCGGCAAAATGGGCGGGCGCACCAAAAAGCGCAAAGTTCTCGTCAAAGACAGCTATGAACTTCTGATCAACGAGGAAGCCGACAAGCTGTTGGATGAGGAATCTCTCCAAACCGAGGCTGTCGCCGCCGTCGAGAGCAACGGCATCGTGTTTCTCGACGAAATCGACAAGGTCTGTGCCCGTGCCGATGCACGCGGGGCTGATGTATCCCGCGAAGGGGTGCAGCGCGACCTGCTGCCACTGATTGAAGGCACGACCGTTTCCACCAAATACGGGCCCATCAAAACCGACCACATCCTGTTCATCGCATCAGGTGCGTTCCACATCGCGAAACCGTCCGATCTGCTGCCGGAGCTTCAAGGCCGCCTGCCGATCCGGGTCGAATTGCGCGCCCTGACGGAAGAAGATTTCGTGCGCATCCTGACGGAGACCGACAACGCGCTGACCCTCCAATATACTGAGCTGATGAAGACGGAAGGTGTCAGCGTCAGCTTTGCCGATGAAGGCATCGCGGCCCTGGCCAAAATTGCGGCTGATGTGAACAAGTCGGTGGAAAATATTGGCGCCCGCCGTCTTTACACCGTGCTTGAGCGCGTGTTCGAGGACCTGAGCTTTGATGCGCCCGACAAATCCGGCGAAACCTACACAGTTGACGCGGAATATGTAGAGAAGAACTTGGGCGAGCTATCGCGCAGCTCCGACCTAAGCCGGTATGTTTTGTAGGGTCTGATAAAGCCGCCCAACTCCTGCCGCAAACATTTTGCAAAGAACTCCGGCTGCTGCTTGGCCGTAAAATGCTCGTGGCCGCGGGTGCTTTGCGAACGGGCAAATGTTTTGCTAAATCTGACCCGTGTTCGGTGGTCCAACTTATCTATTTGTTATTTTTTTCGCTTATACAAAACAGCAAATTTGAAAGAGCGCTTGTGGAAAAGTTCCTATTTAAAAAAATCGAGATGTGGGTCGTTTTGATCCTGATGGTTTTTGGCTTTGTGGGGTTAATCCTATTTGGCGCAGCCGTTCGGAATGAGACCAAAGGCTACAATAAGTTTGGTGGTTTTGGCACCGCATCTAATGCCCTTGCTGAGATCCCCGCGACTTTTCAACTTCTGCTCAATCCCGATCTTGGTCTTGTCGCCTATGGTGGCCAGCGGTTTCAGGGTCAGGTCGGCTGGCAACTTGGACCAACCGCCACGGGCCTTGAGGGCTATCTGCTTCTAAGCCGTTTTGACGGGAATCGCGAAAACCACGTTGTGGAGCTTGTTGATCTTTCCAATTTTGAAACCATCCATGAATGGGTGCCTGATGCTGCGACATTGCTTGCAGATGTGGAACTTGATGCGCGGCGCATCTCCCGCTCGGACCTGACAAATGACCGGTATAGGATCATCCATCCGCTTTTGATGGAAAACGGTGATCTGATCATCAAGGATCATCAGGCCCCGCTGATGCGGGTAAACAGTTGCACGCAGCGCGTATGGTTTCGGGATGAAGACCTGTACCATCATTCCAGTGCCATTGGGCCGGACGGGACCATTTGGGTGTCCAGCCATTTAGCGCCCATCCAAGTGGAGGGTGTGAGCGGCACCTATTGGGACAATAGTTTGGTTAATATCGATGTTGATGGGAATGAGATTTCAACCAAGTCCTTCACCCAGGCTTTGCTTGATAACGGCTATCGTCACCGGTTGTTTAATCCGAATTTTTATCATCACGACGCAATCCACATCAATGATATTGAGCCGGTTCCGTCGGACGGGCCGCATTGGAAGCTTGGCGATGTGTTTGTCAGCATGCGCCACATTTCGGCGGTCGCACTTTACCGACCATCCACCAACAAGATTATCTGGTACCGCGAAGGGCCATGGTCCGGTCAGCATGATGTGGACATTGTGGATGATCACACCATCGCTGTGTTCAACAACAACGCCTATGATGTCGGCAAAGGTGCGCGGGTTATTGGAACCAATGAGATCGTGTATTACGACTTTGAGACCGATCAGATCTCCATCCCAAATCTGGCCGCGTTCGAGCGTGAAGACGTGCGCACAATGTCAGAGGGTCTGTTCGACCTGATGCCCGGCGGAAACATGATGGTCGAGGAAGAGAATTTCGGCCGCATCCTGATTATGGGCGAAGACGGCACCAAACATGCGCAGTACATTAACGGGGCCGATGATGGTAATGTTTACCGCTTGGGCTGGAGCAGGTTTATTCCTCAGGAATTGGGGGATAGGGCGCGTGCCAATTTAGCCACCGCGACCTGTCAGTAGCGATAGGCGGCGTCAGCGCTACCGCTTTCGCCGCAAATAGACGTAATAGGCACCATCGCCGCCATGTTTGCGGTGGGCGGGAATGACCTGAACCACCTTGTTTGTAAGCGGCGCCTGCCGCAACCACTCGGGCACGGAATGACGGATGACGCCGCGCCGGGTTGGCATGACCCCGCCCTCATCCCGGTGGGTTCGACCCTTTCCAGTAATGACCAGAACCAAACGAGCGCCGGACCCGTGAGCAGAGAGCACAAATTGCGTTAAAACCGTATGGGCCACCTGTGCAGTCATCCCGTGCAGATCAATCCGCCGGTCGGGGACCATCTTGCCCTTTCGCAGCCTGTCGTAATTCTTGCGGTCCATCTGCGGCGGCGCTTTTTTGAGCACATCGCCCGGATGCGGCGCCAGGCTCACGGAGATATTCGGCTCTGTTCGAGGGGTAATTTCAAACCGGGGCACGCGCTCCACCGGGCGTTTCGGCGTGGGTTTTTTATCGATAAGTTCTTTGAAGGCGGGGGCCTCAACCCGCTCCACGGTCTTTGCAACCTGCCGCCACACCTCCAAATCGTCGGAACTCAATCCGCGACGGGGCTTACGGGAACTCATAGAAACAGTTCGGAATTACTGCTCGGTGGCGATCAGCTGCCAATTTGGATCATCGACGCCCATACCGCGGGCAAATGTCCAAGTATCGCGCTGACGCTTCACAGTATTGGGGTCACCCTCCACGATCTCGCCATCAGCGTCCTTGACCACAGATGTCAGCTCACCGGAGAACCGCATGGTGATCTCAGCCATTCGGGTCGCCTCGTCAAACTCGGCTTCCATCAATTCTGTCTTGCTGACACCCACAAAAGTAGCCTCAACGGTCAAGCCCTGCGCGCGACGCGCATCGATAGCGCCGTTGAAGCTGGTGAAAACATCCTCTGACACAAAATCTTTGACGTCGTCCAGCTCGCCATTCTCAAAGGCCATCAAAATCATCTCATAGGCGTATTTGGCACCAGATGCGAAATCGGCGACCGTGAAATCAGGCTCGGCCCGCTTCATGGCTGCCAGGGCTTTTCCATCTGGCGTATCAACTCCGATAAAGTGAGCAATATCATGATCTTCACCACCGCCATCGATGACATCAAAGGATCGCGCCTTACCATTGGCAGGGGGAAGACCTTCTGACTTTGGTGGCTCATACCCATCCCGCGTCCCAAGCACTTTGCGAAGCTGGAGTACCAAAAAAAGCGCAACTCCCGCGAGAATTACTATTTGTATCATTGAGGAGCTCATGTGGCGGCCTTTTCGAATTTTTTCCAGTCTTCATGGAATCTGGCGGTATATCTCCCTATTTAGGTACCAGAGGCGCTCAAGTCCACTATGCGATAGCGATAACTGTTCAGAAGGCAGAGTTAAAATGTGGTTATTTGCCCTATTTGTCGGGGTTCCAATTTTGGAGATAGCGCTTTTCATCCAGGTCGGCGGATGGCTGGGGCTTTGGCCAACTCTGGGAATCGTCGTGCTAACCGCTTTGGCGGGCACTCTTTTGTTGCGCACGCAAGGGGTCCAGACCTTGGGGCGTCTACAATCGAGCGTATCTGAGGGCAAAAACCCAATGGACCCGATCGCCCATGGTGCGCTGATACTGGTATCGGCTGTTTTGCTTTTAACGCCCGGGTTCTTCACCGATGCAACTGGCCTGTCGCTTCTTATCCCTGCTGTGCGCAGTTATCTGATCAAATCTGGCGCAAATAAATTCGCCACCAAAAGTGTCATCTTTACCAGTGGACAACATGCAGGCCCGACCGCCGGTCATCCTGCAAGTGCCGATACGGTGGATGGTGAATTCGAGGTTGTGGACGATCTTGACGATGAAAACACGCCAACGCCCTCTGGTTGGACCAAAAATATCAATTAGAGCACTGTCATTCGAATTGTCGCTGCTGCTTACAAATGTTAGGTGGTCTTCAAAGCATAAAACGTGAGGAAGTGAAACATGGCGGAAGCTGCAAAAACCGAAGCGCCTGAACAGCCCAAACTGCGAGTATTAAGTCAGTATATTCGGGACATGTCGTTTGAAAATATTGCGGCTCAGCAAAACCGCAGTGACGAGGTTAAACCGGAGATCACCGTTCAGGTAAATCTCGACGCCAACAAAAAGGCCGAGAAGAGCTATGAGGTTATTCTCAAGGTCACCATCAATGCCAAGGCGGGCGAAGATCCAGTGTTTATCCTGGAGGTCGATTACGGCGGGCGCTTCCACATCGAAAACGTGCCCGAAGAGCAGCTGCACCCGTTCTTGATGATCGAGTGTCCTCGGATGCTGTTCCCGTATTTGCGCCGGATTGTCGGGGATATTACGCGCGACGGTGGGTATCCGCCGCTCAATCTGGACAACATCGATTTCCTACAGCTTTACCGTCAGGAAATCATGCGGCGTCAATCCGAAAACGGCGCCAAGCCCGCAAGCTAATTGCGCCAAAGCGCTTTATCGCCAAGGTTATCTACAAATTCCTGATGCCGGGCTTTTTCGTCATCAGATAGCAGGCTCGCGAGAGGGTTTTCGCGGGCCTTTGCTTTGCCCTGAACCGCACCTTGTGCGACGTTCAAGGTTTTGGATTGGGCGCTGGCCAACATCAGGTCCGGTTGGCGGCCGCCGATAAGTTCCAAATAGACTTCCGCCAGTATTTCACTATCGAGCAACGCGCCGTGTTTTTCCCGCATGGAATTGTCGATGCCAAACCGTCGGCACAATGCATCCAACGAGTTTTGAGCACCCGGATATTTGCGGCGCGCGATCTCCAACGTATCTGTCGCCTGATCCATCGGTAAAATTGTGTGGCCGGCCCAATTAAGCTCGGCGTTGAGAAATTTCATATCAAAGCTGGCATTGTGAATGACCATTTTGTCTGATCCGACAAACTTCACAAAATCCGCGGCGATGGCTTTGAAAACGGGCTTATCGGACAAAAATTCAGACGATAGCCCATGCACGTTAAACGCATCTTGGGGCATGTCGCGCTCTGGGTTTATGTACTGATGATAAGTTTTCCCGGTCGGCATGTGGTTGATCAGCTCAACTGCGCCAATTTCCACAATCCGGTCACCCGTATTTGGATCAAGGCCCGTGGTTTCGGTATCTAAAACCAGCTCTCGCATCATCTCAGCCCTAATTGTTCGAGTACAGAGTTCACTTGATCTCTTGTATCATCAAATGAGCAATCGGTTTCAATCACGAAGTCGGCCCGTTTTCGTTTCTGTGCATCAGGCATTTGGCGGGACAAAATGAAGGCGAACTTTTCCGGTGTCATGCCCGGTCGGGCCAAGACCCGGTCCATTTGCACAGAGGCCGGAGCGCTCACAACAACAATAGTATCAAATTCGGATGCGTTTTCGCCCTCCAACAGCAACGGGATGTCAAACACGCACAGTTTTGCGTTTGAATTCTGGCGAAAGTGTTCCCGGTCCGCGGCCACAAGCGGATGAATAACCGCCTCAACACGTTCCAAAAGCGCGGGTTCAGCGCGAATTGCAGCACTTAGAGCCGCGCGATCAACCTTGCCCGATGTTATAGTATTTGGAGCAATTTTTTCGATTGCAGGAACGCCGGACCCGCCCAGATCGTAAAGCCTGTGCACAGCCGCATCCGCGTCCCAAATATCGGCGCCCGCATCTTTGAAAAAGCCAGAAACTGTCGACTTGCCCATACCGATGGAGCCGGTCAAACCGATGGTATGAGGTTTTGGCCCGGGCATTACGCAAGAATAACACGGCGGAGATCGTCATCGACCTCGGGGCGGACATCGAACCAATATTCAAAGCCGGGAACGGCCTGATGTAAAAGCATGCCAACACCATCAACAGTGCGGAGCCCGAATGACCGCGCCTGCTGTAAAAAGTCCGTATCGACCGGTGTATAAACAATATCAGTGACCAGCGCGAAATTTGGAGCGTTGTCCAATTTGACCCGTAACGGTTGGTTGCCCACCATCCCCAGTGAGGTCGTATTGACCACCGTTGCGGCACCATCCATAGCCTCGCTCACCCGGGCCCAATCCACCACGGTGATTTTTGCGCCAAACTGATCTTTTAGCATGTCGGCGCGGTGACGGGTACGGTTGGACAATCGCACTTCGGGTGCGCCATCAGCCAAAAGCGCCGAAATAATCGCCCGGCTTGCCCCGCCTGCGCCCAAGACCACCGCAGGCCCATTAGAGCCGCGCCAATCCGGGGCATGCGCGCGAATATTTTCGATAAATCCGATCCCGTCCGTGTTATCTGCGCGGATGGAGCCATCCGGTCCGAAAACGATAGTATTTGCCGCGCCAATGAGTGCCGCGCGATCACTGATGCTGGTGGCAATGGAAAGAATGGTTTCCTTGTAGGGAATTGTGATATTCGCCCCGCGAAACCCCAGTTTTGGCATCGAGCGTATCGCGGATTCGAAATTTTCCGGCCGGATTTCAATAGGGATATAGTGACCAATCAGCCCATGTTTTTTGATCCAATACCCGTGGATCAGGGGTGACTTGGAGTGGCCAATCGGCGAGCCGATAACTGCCGCTAAGATGGGGGTCGGTGTGGTCATCGTATCAATATTCCTTGATCTCGTAGATGTTCAAGACACGCCAGTAACGGTAGCCCCAAAATGGTAAAGTAATCGCCCTCAACGCGCTGAAAAAGTTGCGCGCCCCACCCTTCTAGGCGGTAAGCTCCGACACATGCCAAGATCTCTTCGCCTTCATCTTTTAGGTAGGCGTCCAGAAAATCGTCGGAGAAGTCCCGCATCACCAGTTTGGCAATTTCGATATGGCGAAAGGTCACTTCGCCGTCCCTGATCATGACGGCCGCCGTTATCAACCTATGGGTCTGGCCTTTTAGGGCCATCAGGTGATCGCGCGCAGCATTAAGATCGGGTGGTTTGTCAAAGATGGTGCCATTTGCGACCAGTATTTGATCTGAGCCCAAAACCAGTTGTCCCGGATTTCGCAGCGACACTTTACGGGCTTTGGCCTCTGCCAGAGCATCAGCGATGTCGCGCGGCGGATAAGCCTCCGCAGACATAGAGGCCTTAATCAAATCTTCATCAATCCGAGGCAAATCTATGGATATCGGAATTCCGGCAGCAGATAGCATATCCGCCCGCGCAGAACTTCCAGATGCCAGAATTAGGGTTTGAGAGGCCATGATACACATTCTGTGTGGTCGTCGATTCGCCCACAATGCCTGTGAATGAACAGTGGACATAGGGCTAATTTATCCACGCAATCCTTTTGTGTTGCCTGCGTTTCGTAATTGATACGTTTACCGGCATTTTTATACCCTCAATAACTTATGCAGATGTCTGAGAGGTCTCGCATCAGGGATATGGGGAACACTTTTTGCCGCGCCGGAGGCGAGAGCGTTGTCCACAATTTTGATCAACGATTATTTGGGGTAAATTCGGGCCGTATCGGGTTTTCCCCGATCTTATACCCCTGGCTCGATATAATCTGTGAACAAACGCATCTGTGGGTAAAATACGGGATAAATTGGGCCAAACTTTTATCCCCAGAATTCAGTGCTGTTACTACAAACACCACCTTTCTTAATCTTAATATATTATTTAGAGATGTCTCATGAGTGAGCACATGAGAAAACCAGTTCT
>CAKZTM010000015.1 GCA_937920555.1 uncultured Paracoccaceae bacterium
TTCGCGACGTGGATATTTCCTATTATCTGCGTCAGGATAAAAACGGCCTGAATCTTGGCCCGTATGAACGCAATTGTAAGGCCCATTGGATCACACCCGAAGATCCAATGCCTGATGATTTCTCGTTCCAGCTTTACCCCGATGATCTGGAGCGTCTCGAATTTTACCTCGAAGATGCAATGGAGCGGATGCCTATCCTAGGCACTCAGGGTGTTGAACGTGTGATCAACGGTCCAATACCCTACGCTCCAGATGGCTTGCCTTTGCTTGGCCCCATGCCTGGCGTGAAAAACGCATTTGAAGCCCATTCATTCACATTCGGCATCGCCCAAGCGGGTGGCGCGGGTAAAGTTCTGTCCGAGTGGATCGTCAACGGTGCGCCCGATTGGGATATGTGGGCTGTCGACCCTCGTCGTTACACTGAATATGCCGATCATAAATACAGCCTTGCCAAAGCAATGGAGACCTATGGCCACGAATACGCCATGCATTTCCCCCATCACGAATGGCCCGCAGGCCGCGACAAGAAGCTCTCGCCGGTGGACAGCACAATCCGCGAACTTGGCGGTGTGATGGGTGCCTATAATGGCTGGGAGCGGGCCAACTGGTACGCGCAACCAGGCGATGACACCTCTGACGAGAGCACCCAAACATGGTCCCGCTCCGGCCCGTGGGAGCCGCGCGTAAAGGCAGAGGCCGAAGCCGTGCGTGACGCCGCCGGCATCCTCGATCTGCCGGGGTTCTCCCGCTACAAACTCCAAGGCGACGGGGCTGCCGAATGGCTCCGTGGGCTCTGCACAGGCGGATTGCCGAAAGTGGGCCGCCTTAACCTGCTCTATTTCGCCGACAAACGCGGGCGTATCGTCACGGAAATGTCCGCCATGCGACTTGATGAGGATGTCTTCTTCCTGATCACCGCCGCCCCCGCCCAATGGCACGACTTCGAATTCCTCAAAGGCCATATGCCAAGTGATGCCGCCTTCACCATCGAGGACGTCACCGAAAGTTTCTCTTGTCAAATCCTCACAGGCCCAAAATCCCGCGACATACTAGCCGATGTGACGGACGCCGACCTCACCTCCGGCTGGCTGACACACCAAAGCGCCCAGATCGGGGAGACTTGGGTGCAACTGGTCCGGGTCTCCTTTGCCGGCGAGTTGGGCTGGGAAATCCACTCCAAGATCGACGACACTCCCACCGTCTACGACACGGTCTTCAAAGCAGGCCAGAAACACGGGCTGAAACCCTTCGGGATGTATGCCCTCAATTCTCTGCGTCTGGAAAAAGGCTACCGCGCATGGAAAGGCGATCTCTCAACCGATTATTCCGTCCTAGAAGGCGGCCTGGAGCGGTTCGTCAAACTCGACAAACCCCAAGACTTCCCCGGCAAAGCCGCAATCCAGAACGAAAAACAACAGGGCGTAAAAAAGCGCTTCGTCACCCTCAAAGTCGATGCAGGCGACTGCGATGCGCCCTACATGTCCAACCTCTGGCACGGCGGAGAGGTCGTGGGCGAAACAACCTCCGGCGGCTGGGGCTACCGGGTCAACCACTCAATCGCGCTTGGCATGCTTAAAGCAGAACTGACCGAGCCCGGAACCGAACTTGAGGTCGATATCTACGGCCAGCGCTGCAAAGCGATCGTGATGGCAGATGAGCCCCTCTGGGATCCCAAAAACGAGCGTATCCGCGCATGAGCTTTCGTCTTCCCCCAAATACTCAAACGGCAGATCAATCCCTAATGACGCCAAAGATAACGCAAGATCTCAGCCAAAAACGGCAGAGCCGAAGGCGGAGCATTAAGCGATGAAAATCTCCAACCGCGTTGCCACAATCAACGGTGAGAACGTCACCGATGACGGCTGGTCTGTGCTCTATAAAGCGCGCGACATGATCGATGCAGGTGTTCAGATCACCAACCTCTCCATTGGCGATCACGATACCGATACGCCTGCGTTTATCCTCGATGAAATGGATCGGGCCGCGCGCGCTGGCAACACCCGCTATGCGCCGATCCCGGGCACGGATGCTCTGCGCCAAGCGATTGCAGACCGGGTCGCCCGTACGACCGACACGCCCACGACGGTGGAAAATGTCTTTGTGACCACTGGCGGCCAAGGCGCGCTTTTTGCAGCTATGATGGCGGCCACCGATCCCGGTCAAAAGGTCGTCCTGATTGATCCCCATTACACCACCTATCCAGCCACCGTCCGGGCCGCCTCTTGCCAGATAGAGATCGTGAAAGCGGACCCCAATAATGGCTTCCAGCCCGATGCGGAAACGCTCGCACAGGCTTGCAAAGGAGCAAGCGCGCTGCTGATCAACACGCCAAACAATCCCACAGGTGCCGTCTACAGCCCGGACACGCTCAACCATATCCGGGAGGCATGCGTGCAAAACGACCTGTGGCTCTTGTCCGATGAAGTGTACGAGACGCAATCCCACGGCCCCAAAATCATATCACCCCGCGCCCTGCCCGATATGGCCGAACGGACGCTCGCCTTGGGCTCCTTATCCAAATCCCACATCATGACCGGTTTTCGGCTCGGTTGGGTGGTGGGCCCCAAGGACGCGATCACCGCCCTCACCCATCTGACCAACGCCACCACATATGGCGTGGCGGGTTTTATTCAGGATGCGGCCCTCAAAGCCCTCACCGACGGCGACAGCACCGAACGCGACACAGCAGCGCTCTACACCCGTCGCCGCAACCGCGCCCTTGAGGCGCTCAAAGGGTCAAACGCGGTCAAGATTTCCCCTCCGGATGGGGCCATGTATGTGATGCTTGATATCCGCAGCACCGGTCTTTCTGGACGCGATTTTGCTCATAAACTGCTTGAAGCGCATAAGATCGCGACGATGCCCGGCGAAAGCTTCGGTCAGGCCGCCGCCGGTCACATTCGCATCGCGCTGACAGTGGATGACGACACGCTGGCCCGCGCCTTACAGACAATCGCGGCCTATGCCCAAACACTTGAGGACAAGACATGATTCTGATTGACGGCTCCATTGGTCAGGAGCTTATAAACCGCTCAGACGCGGAGCCGACGCCCTTATGGGGTCTGAAAGTCATGCAGGATGAACCTGATATTCTGCGCGACATTCATGCGGATTACTTTAATGCAGGCGCCATTGTGGCTACGTCCAACACCTATAACGTGCTGCGCGACAGGCTGCGCCAGTTCGATATGGAAGACAAGTTCCGGCCATTTCACGAACAGGCAGTCGGGCTCGCATGTGAGGCCCGCGACGCCCATGGTGCGGGCTATGTGGCAGGCGCCATGGGACCGCTTGGCGCGAGCTACCGCCCCGATCTGGCCCCCCCTGCGGATCAGGCCGCAGATGCCTATGCGGAGATCGCGCAAATTCAGGCCCCGTTTGTCGATCTCTTCATCCTTGAAACCATGGCCTCGGTCGATCAGGCCAGAGGGGCCGTCATGGGCGCGTCCGTGCCAAACAAACCGATCTGGCTCGGCGTTTCCGTTGACGACAAAGACGGCACCCGTCTGCGCTCCGGCGAGCCTTTGGGCGAACTCACCGACGCTCTCAAAGACATGCCCATCCAAGCGCTCCTGATCAATTGCTCCCTGCCCGAAGCGGTCACCCAAGCGATCCCGCTTTTGCCGGACACATGGCCCAAGGGCGGCTACGCCAACGGGTTCACCGAAATCACAGAAGCCTTCGCCCGGCCCGGCCAAGTGGTCACTGACCTGTCAGCCCGCAACGATCTTGGCCCCGACGCCTACGCCGATCACGCGCTCCGATGGGTTGATGATGG
>CAKZTM010000016.1 GCA_937920555.1 uncultured Paracoccaceae bacterium
TTGTGGCTTGTCGGGATTGTCCATCAATGCGCCCACCGGACACAGTGACACGCAGGCCAGACACAATGTGCAGGTGTCGGTGTCAATTTCGATGGCCCCATAAGGTGCGCCTGTGGGCAAGGCGATGGTTGCAGGTTCACCGTTTAACGCCAGAGCGGAAAGCCGGGAGACGTCGCGGCGGTTGCCCAAGGGCAGGATCGTCTCGATCGCCAAAGGGTCAGGTGCGCTAGCGTAAAGGGCGTCCTCGAACTGCTCCGGGTCGCGGGCGTCCAAGAGTGTCACAAGCGACGGGTCGTGGCCGGTGCCACCCATAACGGCGCGCGCCAGTTCGAGCTGGCTCTCAATCACGTCCCTGTCGCTTTTGGGGCTGGTCAGGATGGTCACGCCTGCAAAGCCCACGGCCAGGGCCGCCAGAGTTTCCGCGTGGCCTATGGTTTCCACATTGGCCACATCCACCGGGATCACATGTGCGGGCAAGCCTTTGGAAAAGCGTGCCGCGATCTGGATCATCTCGCGGCCAAATGTCGTGTCATGAAACAGCGCCACCGGGGCTGTTCCGCCGGCCTCTTTAAAGGCGCTGGCCAAGCTGCGCAGGCGCGCGAACAGGAATTCCACCGGGGGTGTGTCGTAGGAGGCCGCCCCCGACGGGCACACGGAGGCGCAGGCGCCACAGCCCGCGCAAATGTCAGGGTCGATCAGAACCGCGTCGCCATTTGGCGTGATCGCGCCGGTTGGGCAGACATTCAGGCACCGGTTGCAGCCCGTTTGTGAGGCCCTTGAGTGGGCGCAAATCGACGGGTCAAACCGGACGTAGAGCGGTTTGTCGAACTCTCCGATCAGGTGCGAGGCTTGATGGATCGCCGTTTGCACCTGAGCCGGGTTTTTGGGGTCGGCCCGGACGTATCCGTCGCGTTTTTCAGGTGCCGGGCACAGCGGATCGGCCCCTGACAGGTCCAGGATTATATCGCAGTGTGATTTGGCCCCGTTGGTCGGCGAGCCAAAGGTTGCCGTCCCGCGTCCTTGCGGGGACAGGGGCGCATATCCGTCTACGGTCACTTCGAATTTGGTGAATGCGCCGGTTGCATTGGTGACCGATCCCTGCGCCACATCATATCGGTCGGTGGGGACAATATCGTCGGTTGGGCCGGACAACAGGCAAGTCACCGACAGGGTGTCGCAAAGTTGCTCGGCGGCGGGAAGTGCGGTCGCGGCATCGCCCAAAATCAGGCAGACCCCGTTTGAGTACATGTCCCGAAGTGGCGTGTTGGGGCGGTCCAGAACAGCCTCCGCCAGAAGGGCCGCTTGTTTGGGGTGGGCATCGCCTTTGGCGGTCCATCCTGCACGGTCGCGGATATCGGCGGTCATCAGGGTGCCTTTGCCGTCGATCTCTGCGTGCAGGTCTTCAAACAGGCGTCGTTGTTGGGCGCAGGCGATCAGGGTTGTACCCTCTTGCGCCAAGGCCGCGCTGGCTATGTCCATATCTGTCGTGCACAAAGCATTACAGGTTTTGGCCTGAGCCGCCTCGGTCGCCTTTTGGGCGGTTGCCGCGTCAATTGTCATGCTTTTCGCGCAGCTGCACAAAAGCAGGCGGTCGATTTTGACCATTTTGACCATTTTGGTCCTCCCAATTGTCGCTTGCCGCGACATGTCGTGACGATAAAGTGTTTTGCGCAGATGAAAAGTCACTCCATACTGGTTGCGATGAAGCCTGATGTGAACCCTTTGCCCAAGATGATCTCTATGCCTGTGGGTGTGGTGGTCCGGCGCAGTCCTGGTGTGACCCGTTGGGCGAAATGGGCTTGGCGTGTTGTAGGGGTCTTGCCCGGTGCGGCGCCTGCGCAGTGGCGCGAGTTGCGGCGCTCAGAGGAGACGGTGGAATATCACGCCGCGACCGTGTCTTTGGAATTGCACCGCGCCGATGCGGAAGCTTACCGTGTGTCTTTGGCCATGACCCCGCCTTCGGTTTTTGTGGTTTTGCGCCAAGATGCGGATGGACCCCATGAGCTCGCGGTTCATGCGGTCACGGCATCTGCTTATGAGGCGCAGGATTACAACGATTCCGGTGAGGAGATTGTGGAGCCCGTGGCAATGCCCGATGGTCTGGTGGCTTGGGTCAAGGATTTCACCGACGCTCATTTCAAGGATGAGCCGTTTGTGAAGCGCAAGCGTGACAAGAAACGGATTGATCTTAGAGAGGATGGGGTCGGGGATGCGCGCATTCGGCAGGCGGCGGATGTGTACCGGCCGCCCGGATCGGCCAAGCCCAAAAAGGGGATGATGAATTGAGCGGGCCGGAGGATAATTTTCTGGGGCGCTGGTCTCGTAGGAAGTTGGCACCCGAGGTGCGGGCGGACGCGAAGACGCAAGCGGAGGCGGTGGAGCCTGACGCGGTCGAGCCTGACGCGGCCCAAGATCCCCCTTTGAGTGATGAACAGATATTGGCCAAGCTGGAGTTGCCCGACCCTGACCTCATGAAGGACGGCGACGATTTTGCCGCCTTTATGTCGGCGGCTGTCCCGGAGCATTTGCGGCGAAAGGCGTTGCGAAAGCTGTGGCTGTCCAATCCGGCGCTGGCCAATCTCGACGGTCTGGTTGACTACGGCGAGGATTACACGGACGCGGCCAATCTCACCGGGACGGTCACCACTGCGTATAAGGTCGGGCGGGGCATTTTATCGGACATTCTGGAGGATGCGCCTGCGGAAAAATCCGCTCAAGAGGCTGCGCCCGAGGTCGAGGATTTGACGGCGGATTTGCACGATCTTGACGCCGGTGAGGCGGAGGCGCAGCCCGCGCAAGAGCTTTATGAGCCCCCTGAGGCGGAGGTCGAAAAGCACGTGGTGCGGCCCCGAATGCGGTTCTCCACCAGCTGAGGCGCGCGCGCTTGGCCTGAGTTTTCAAGGCTTGCAAAAATCTGAAAAATTCCCCGAAATCCCGGTTAAGAACATGATTTTTATGGGGAATCCAATTCGACTCAACTAGTTGAGTAGAGCCCGAAAATGCACGGTTTTGCAGGCTGTCGCCGGGCCAAAATCTGGCCGGTCAAAATATGATCAAAATTCATTTGCCAGAACTGGACATGTGACGTAACGTCGCTGAATGAACACCACGCAAGACGTAATGTCTGCGCCCCACACCGCGCAGACCCCGGCTATGCTTCCCGAAGAAGAAACTTGGCGGGCAGACATTTATGATGTGTTGGCCGCGCTTCTGTCGCGTGCCCCCTCCAAGGATATGTTGGACAAAACCGCAGCATTCTCCGGGGATGGCTCGGCGCTTGGTCAAGGTGTCACCGCATTATCGCGTCTGGCACATGCCATGACCGAAAAGGTCGTGGCGGCGGAATATAATGCGCTTTTTATCGGGTTGGGGCGTGGCGAATTGCTGCCCTATGCGTCTTTTTACCTGACAGGATTTCTCAATGAGAAGCCTTTGGCCAAGCTTCGCCAAGACATGTCGGACATTGGCGTGGCCCGCGAAGGCGACGTCTATGAGCCTGAAGATCACATCGCAACTGTGTGCGAGATTATGGCCGGTTTGATCCGGGGCCGCTTTGGGCAGGCCACAAGTCTGGCTGAGCAAAAGGCATTTTTCGACACCCATATCAGCCCTTGGGCGGGACATTTCTTTAGTGATCTGGAGGCCGCGGAAGGATCCGTTTTCTATGCGCCTGTGGGCACTATCGGACGCGCTTTGATTGAAATTGAAGCCGAGGCTTTTCGTATGGAAAGCTGACCATCTGAATTGCGCCGGACGCGGTGCACCAACTGGGAGGAAGACCATGAAAGACGCAAAGACCGGTCAAAACCGGCGCGATTTTCTGAAACTGGCCGGCACATCGCTGCCCGCAGCGGCAGCTCTTGCTGTTACGTCGGAGCAGGCGGACGCTGCTGAGCTCACCGAGGGTGAGGGATTGCGCCAGACGGAGCACACCCAGAAATATTTAGCATCAGCGCGGTTTTAGACGCGCAGACATGGCCCTGATCTGGTTGGTCGCGACGCCCGGTTGGGAGGGTCCATCACATAACTAGCAAGCCCGAAAGCGGGCGCTGGCACGGGAGGATAACACTATGCTCAGGAAAAAGAGTAGCGCTGCTGCGGGGCGCGCGCCCCGGACATCAATTCTGGCGCAGGCGGGTTCAAAGAAAGTGGACCGGCGCGGATTTCTACGGGGCTCCGGTCTTGCGGTTGGCGGTTTGGCCGCTTTTGGTGCGGTCGGCGGTCGGGTTCAGCCCGCGCAAGCCCAATCGGCCAGCGGCAAGGTTGAGATCAAGAAATCGGTCTGCACCCATTGTTCGGTCGGTTGCACGGTTCTGGCAGAGGTTGAGAACGGCGTTTGGACCGGCCAGGAGCCCGGTTGGGACAGTCCGTTCAATCTGGGCGCCCATTGTGCCAAGGGGGCTGCGGTTCGCGAGCATGCCCACGGCGAGCGGCGTCTGAAATACCCGATGAAATTGGTGGACGGCACCTATCAGCGCATCTCTTGGGATGAGGCGATCAGCGAGATCGGTGATCAAATGCTCAACATCCGCGAGGAGAGCGGACCCGACAGTGTCTACTGGTTGGGATCGGCCAAGCATTCCAACGAGCAGGCCTATTTGTTCCGCAAATTCGCCGGTTACTGGGGCACCAATAACGTCGATCATCAGGCGCGGATTTGTCATTCCACCACGGTTGCAGGTGTTGCCAACACTTGGGGCTACGGGGCGATGACCAACTCCTACAACGACATTCACAAATCCAAGGCGATTTTCCTGATCGGTGGCAACCCGGCGGAGGCCCATCCTGTGTCGCTTCTGCACATATTACGTGCCAAGGAGCAGAACAACGCGCCGTTGATCGTATGCGATCCACGGTTCACGCGCACAGCGGCCCATGCGGATGAGTATGTGCGGCTGCGTCCGGGCTCGGACGTGGGGCTGATCTGGGGTATTTTGTGGCACATTTTCGAGAATGGCTGGGAGGATAAGGAGTTTATCCGCACCCGCGTCTGGGGAATGGACCAAATCCAAGAGGAAGTTGCGAAATGGACGCCCGAGGAGACCGAGCGGGTCACTGGAGTTCCCGGTTCTCAGTTGGAACGGGTGGCCCGCACCTTGGCGAACAATCGGCCCGGCACTGTAATCTGGTGCATGGGCGGCACTCAGCACACCAATGGCAACAACAACACGCGGGCTTACTGCGTGCTTCAGTTGGCCCTTGGTAACATGGGGGCAGCCGGTGGCGGGACCAATATTTTCCGCGGCCATGACAATGTTCAGGGTGCCACGGATCTGGGTGTTCTGGCCGACACGCTTCCGGGCTATTACGGGCTTTCCGCGGGATCATGGGCCCATTGGGCGCGTGTTTGGGAGGAAGATCTGGACTGGCTCAAGGGGCGTTTTGCCACCATGCCGGGTGCTGGGAAGGACGGCAAAGACCGTCTGATGATGAACGAGATCGGCATTCCGGTGTCGCGTTGGATTGATGGTGTTTTGGAGGATGGAGAAAACATTGACCAGCCTGCAAATACGCGGGCCATGGTTTTGTGGGGGCATGCCAGTAACTCGCAGACCCGTCAGGTTGAAATGAAAGAGGCTATGGAGAAGCTGGACCTTTTGGTCATTGTTGATCCCTATCCCACGACCTCGGCCATTTTGCATGATCGCACGGATGGTGTGTATTTGTTGCCGGCCTCCACCCAGTTTGAGACCGTTGGGTCTGTGACCGCATCGAACCGCTCCTTGCAGTGGCGCGAGAAGGTGTTTGATCCGCTGTTTGAGAGCTTGCCGGATCACATCATCATGGCGAAGTTTGCCGAGAAATTCGGATTTGCCGACCGGTTGTTCCGCAATATCGAGGTCGTTGACGGCGAGCCTGTGGTTGAGGATATCACCCGCGAGTTTAACCGGGGCATGTGGACCATCGGCTATACCGGGCAGTCGCCGGAGCGGATGAAGTTGCACATGGCCAACCAGCACACGTTTGATCGCACCACGCTTCAGGCGGTGGGTGGTCCGGCGGATGGGGACTATTACGGGATGCCGTGGCCTGCCTGGGGGACTGCCGAGATGGGGCATCCGGGCACGCCAAATCTTTATGACATGTCGTTGCCCGTCTCCAAGGGTGGTTTGACCTTCCGGGCCCGGTTCGGGGTTGAGCGCGACGGGGACAATCTGTTGGCCGAAGGGGTTTATTCGCAAGGCTCGGAAATTCAGGACGGCTATCCTGAGTTCACCATGCAAATGCTGATGGATCTTGGCTGGGACGGTGATCTGACCGACGAGGAGCGTGCCTCTATTGATGCGGTTGCGGCTGAGAAGACCAACTGGAAGACCGATCTTTCAGGCGGCATTCAGCGCGTGGCGATCAAGCATGAATGCGCCCCCTTCGGCAATGCCAAGGCCCGGGCGGTTGTGTGGACATTCCCTGATCCGGTCCCACTTCACCGCGAGCCGCTTTATTCCAACCGGCGTGATTTGGTGGCGGATTATCCGACTTATGAGGACAAGAAGTTCTGGCGTCTGCCAACGCTTTACGCGTCCATCCAGAAGGAGGATTTCTCCACCGAGTATCCCATGATCCTGACCTCCGGGCGTTTGGTCGAATATGAGGGCGGCGGCGATGAGAGCCGGTCAAACCCTTGGTTGGCTGAATTGCAACAGGACATGTTCGTGGAGATCAACCCGCGCGACGCCAATAATCTGGGTGTTCGTGACGGCGAGCAGGTCTGGGTCGAAGGGCCGGAAGGGGCCAAGGTCAAAGTGATGGCCATGCTCACCAACCGGGTCGGTGAAGGTGTCGCGTTCATGCCGTTCCACTTCGGGGGGCATTTCCAGGGCGAGGACCGAAGGCACAAATATCCAAAGGGCGCTGATCCATATGTACTTGGTGAGGCATCAAACACAGCACAGACTTACGGGTACGACTCGGTCACTCAAATGCAAGAGACCAAGGCGACACTGTGTAAGATCTGGGCAGCTTGAGGGAGGAATGAACCATGGCTAGAGCAAAATTCCTCTGTGATGCGGAACGCTGCATTGAGTGTAATGCCTGCGTGACCGCGTGCAAAAACGAGCATGAAGTGCCTTGGGGCATTAATCGGCGTCGGGTTGTGACCATCAATGATGGTGATCCCGGCGAGCGGTCGATCTCGGTGGCGTGCATGCATTGTTCGGATGCGCCTTGTATGGCGGTGTGTCCGGTCGATTGTTTCTATCAGACAGCCGACGGGGTGGTGTTGCACTCCAAGGATTTGTGCATCGGGTGTGGTTACTGCTTTTACGCCTGTCCGTTTGGTGCGCCGCAATACCCGCAAGCGGGCAATTTCGGATCACGCGGCAAGATGGACAAATGCACGTTTTGTGCCGGTGGCCCGGAGGAGACCCATTCCACCGCCGAGTTCCAGAAATACGGGCGCAACCGGATTGCAGAGGGCAAGTTGCCGATCTGTGCGGAGATGTGTTCAACCAAGGCGCTATTGGCCGGTGACGGCGATGATGTGTCGGACATCTACCGCGAGCGGGTTGTGGCGCGCGGCTTTGGATCGGGCGCTTGGGGCTGGGGCACTGCCTACGGTCAAAAGGGCGGGTGATCTGCGCGGCTTTGAGGTAAGGCGCGGTCCCGGACCTGATCCGGGACCTCTACCTGTCGCGCGAGGCCCCGGATCGCGTCCGGGGCACGGTTTTTTCACCACGACCATTGTTGAGGAGTGCGGACGTGTCTGCCGAACCCATATCGAATTCTAAACCTTCTGGCGTTGGCATCGTGATTGCGATCCTGTTGGTTCTGGCGGTTGTGATGAACTTCATGACGTTGCGCGCGGCGGTCGGCCAGTCCGAGGCGACATCAGAGGCCAATGCGGCCCGCGAGGCCACCGGTGGGGCGCCCACGCTTGAGGATATTTTGGCCCGCCAGCGCGGCGAAGGTGTTGATGATGCAGCGCGCCGCGCGGCGGTGGGCGATCCGGACAGTGCAGCCAGCATCGCAAGTCAGCTTGGCACGCTTGGCGGGGCCTCTGACCCGGAGTTGTGGCGGGCAATTCGGTTTGGAGAGGCGCGCATCACCTCCACATCCGGCGGGGCCGGGGCCACCACCTTGGTGCAAGATGGCGGCATGAAGTGGCTTACTTTTCGTGACGGGCCGTTGCGCACTTATGGGGGTAATTTGTTGCTCATCATGTTGATTGCGCTGACGATTTTCTATCTCACCCGCGACAAAATCAGGATCGAGGGTAAGAAAACCGGTGTCAAAATCAAGCGGTTCGGGGCTGTGGAGCGGTTCGGGCATTGGTTGCTGGCCAGCTCTTTTATCATTCTTGGGATTAGCGGATTGATTTCGTTATTTGGGCGCACGGCTCTGATACCGCTTTTGGGCAAGGAGCATTACGCGGCCTTCGCCATGGACATGAAATGGGTGCACAACAATGTCTCATGGGCGTTTATGATCGGGTTGATTTTGATCACGGTCATGTGGATTTTGCACAATATTCCCAACCGGCATGATCTGGTGTGGTTGATGAAGGGCGGCGGTTTGTTCTCCAAGGGCAGCCATCCTCCGGCGCGGAAATTCAATGCGGGTCAAAAGATCATATTTTGGGTTGTTGTGCTGTTGGGCACGTCCGTTTCCCTGACCGGGCTATCGCTGTTATTCCCGTTTGAGTTGCCCATGTTTGCCGCGACTTTTGAGAAGCTGAACGCTGTGGGATTGCCGCAAGTGTTTGGCATGGGCGAGCTGACGACGGCTTTGGCCCCCCATGAGGAGATGCAGCTGGCGCAGCTTTGGCACTCCATCGTGGCATTTGTGATGATGGCGGTGATTATTGCGCATATCTATCTGGGCTCGATCGGGATGGAGGGCGCGTTTGATGCCATGGGCTCTGGCGAGGTGGAGCTGCAATGGGCTCGGGAGCATCACGGGCTTTGGGTCGATGAGGTGATGGAAAAATCTCCACCCCAGGGGGCCTCACCGACGACCCCTGCTGAATGAATGTGGCGTTACGGGCTCATTGTGGCGGCTCTGGCGTGCCGGGCTGCTTTGGCTGAGCCTTTGGTGTTTGACGGGCATGGCGGGCCGATCATGGATGTGGCTGTGGGGCCTGACGGGGCGGTGCTGACCGCCAGTTTTGACAATTCGGTTGGGTTTTGGCGCGGTGATGGAGCGCCTGTGTGGCTGGAGGGGCACGGGGCGGCTGTGAACAGCGCTGTGTTTCTGGGCGGTGGATTGGCGGCGTCCGGCAGCGACGATTTTGCGATCGAAATCTGGGATTTGCAGGCGGGCGTGTCGGTTCGTCGGCTGGAGGGGCACAGGGGCAAGGTCATGTCTTTGGCGGCGTCTGGCGAGGGTCGGTTGGCCTCGGCCAGTTGGGACGGCACGGCGGCGATTTGGGATATAGCGCGCGGCGCCCGTGTGGCGGAGTTGGTCGGTCACAAGGGCAATGTCAACGGGGTGGTGTTCTTGGAGCATGGCGGTGTTTTGACCGCCTCCTCGGACGGTACCATTCGCGAGTGGGGGGCGGACGGTGCGCCGCGCCGCGTTGTTGTCCGGCACGGGTTTGGTGTGAACACGCTTGTGCTCAACGAGGCTCAGGGTTGGCTCGCCTACGGGGCCGTTGACGGCGGCACGCGGGTGGTTGATTTGGCATCCGGTGCGGTTCTGGCGGATTTAACCTTGGAGCGGCGGCCGGTTTTGGCCATGGCGGCTGCACCGGGCATGGAGCAGATCGCCGTGGGTGACGGGCAGGGCTATATCATGGTCGTGGAGACCGCCGACTGGTCGATTTCCCGCGATTTTCGTGCTGCCAAAAACGGACCGATTTGGGCGTTGGCCTATACGGCTGACGGGCTGAGTGTGATTGCGGGTGGGATTGATGACAGGGCTTATCTATTCCCCGTGGCAGGTGAGATCGAGGTTCAAATGTCTCAGGGCAAACAGGATTTTCAACGCGCGCCCGAGACCATGTCCAACGGCGAGCGGCAGTTCAAACGCAAATGCTCGGTCTGTCACACTTTAACCGGGCCGGGCGGGCGCCGCGCCGGGCCGAGCCTTATGGGCATATTCGGCAGGCAGGCCGGTCAGTTGGAGGGCTACAGCTTTTCGCAAGCCATGGCCGGGAGCGATCTGGTGTGGTCCGAGGAGACAATCGATCTGCTTTTTGATCTTGGGCCGGACAATTACGTGCCCGGCTCGAAGATGCCCATGCAGCGGATCACCTCGGCGCAGGATCGGCGTGACTTGGTGGAATTTTTGCGCGAGACTACCGGCGAATAGGAGTGAGCGATGAAAGCGATGTTACTGGCATTTTTGGCGGTTGGGGTGATTGCGGTGGGCGCGAATGCCTATCTGAGCGGCGCGGGGTTTTCGGCCGGTGAACAAGCAACCGGGTCTGCGGTTCGACTGGATTAAGCGATAGTTTTTGGCGGTCTGATTGCGGCGGATGGGCCGTGAAATTCTGGGCGCCACTTTTCTACTCTTCTAGAAAAGTAGTTACGTTGACAAAAACAGTCGGGTTTGGGTTTCGCGCGGTGAAAGCGGGTTCGAAACGGGCCGTTGGTCGGGATGGTTTGTGAGTGGGGTGGTTGTTCTTGCGAGGCTGGTGTGCGTCGCGGATTGTTGTTTGGCGAGGATGGCTGGCCGAGTGGGATAATCGGTCGTGCGGGACTATCGTTGGTCAGGGATTGTTGTTCATGCGGATGGTTGAGGGGCTGATCTTCGCCAAGGATGGTTTTTGGTCATAGCGGGCTTTGCTTGTCCGGTTCCCCCGGCCAAAGCGCTCAACGGGCGTTGGGGAAAAACAGTTGTTCGCCGTCTTTGGTATGGCGCGCGATGGCGTCTTGTCCATCGGTCAACAGCCAATTTATGAACTCCGCGCCCGCCTCAATTTTCACCTTCGTGCAGTGGGCCGGGTTGACTAGCGTGACCCCATATTGATTGAACAGGGCCGGATCGCCTTCGAACTGGATCTTATGGTTTTGCTTATTCTCAAAGGCCAGCCATGTGGCGCGGTCTGTGAGCGCATACGCGTCCATGCCCACAGCAATATTGAGCGTGGCCCCCATGCCTGACCCGGTTTCGCGGTACCATGTGCCGCTTTGATCGCTTGGATCAAGGTCTGTGCTTGACCACAGGGCCTGTTCTTTTTTGTGGGTGCCGCTGTCATCGCCGCGCGATGCAAACGGGGTTTGGGATTGCGCGATGGCACGTAGGGCCTCGGCGGCGGTTGTGGTGTTTTTGAGGTCAACAGGGCCGTTGGCCGGGCCGACAATCACAAAATCATTATACATGACCCGGTGGCGCTGGAGCCCGTAGCCGTCCGCGATGAACTGTTCCTCCGCCTCCTTGGCATGCACCAGCAGCACGTCGCCGTCGCAATTTGCAGCGTTCTTGAGCGCCTGTCCTGTGCCCACGGCGACCACCCGGACCTCTATCCCCGAGCTTTGGGTGAACCGGGGCAGGATCGCATCGTACAGGCCTGAGTTTTGTGTCGAGGTCGTTGACTGCACGATGATAAATTCGTCGGCCGCCTGCGACATAAACGGGATTGCCGCGACCACGGCGGCAAGCACGGTGCCACGCATCATAGCAATATTTGTCCGGTCAAAAACGTACGTCCTTCTTCGGATGTGGGCGCTTCAAAGAACTGGGTGGCGGGTGTGTGTTCGGCAATCCGGCCCCGGTGGACCAAAAGCACATCATCGGCCATCCGCTCGGCCTGCATTCTGTCATGGGTGACCAAGATCACCTTGGTTCCACTGGCCGCAGCACTTCGGGTCAGCCGCTCTATGGCTGCGGTTGCATGCGGGTCGAGGCTGGCTGTCGGCTCATCAAGGAGCAGCAATTTCGGTCGCGCGGCCAGAGCGCGGGCCATCGCAAGACGTTGTTTCTCACCACCTGACAGGCGTTTGGCCGGGGTTTGGGCAAGGCTGGTGAGATCGGCCAGCACCAATAGTTCTGCGATGCGGCCCACCCGTTCGGACTTTGGCGTGCCGTAGATTTTCAGGGCGTGGTTGAGATTGGCATGCACAGACCGGCGCAGTACCACGGGCGTTTGGAACACCAGTGCGAGGCTGTTTGAGATGCTGGGCACAATCGACAGCCGCCCGCTATCGGCCATCATCAGCCCCGCGATCAGGCGCAAGATCAGGCTTTTGCCCGCCCCGTTGGGGCCCAGCAGTGTGGTGATCCCCGGTTGGGTGATGGCAAAGCTGACGCCGCTGAGCAAATTGCGGTCTGCGCGGCTGATGTATAAATCCTCGGCCTGGATGATCACATCGCGTGTGTTGGGATCATCGCTTTGGCGAAACGGGAGGATGTTGTTTTCAGGCATGGGCGGTGGTTCTTGTGCTGGACCGGAGCGCCATCAGGGAGGCGTTGATAAGGATCGAGATCATCAACAACACAATGCCAAGGGCCAGCGCCAATGCCAGCGCCCCTTTGGAGGTTTCAAGGGCGATGGCGGTGGTCATCACGCGGGTCACGTGGTTGATATTGCCGCCCACGATCATCACTGCGCCCACTTCGGCAAAGGCGCGTCCGAACCCGGCCAAAGCGGCGGTCATCAGCGAGGCGCGTGCATCCCACAACAGCGTCGTGACCGTTTGCAGGCGAGAGGCCCCCATGACCCGCAACAGGTCATCATATTCCACATTCAGGTCTTCGACCACTTGGGCGGTCAGGGCGGCCACGATGGGGGTGACCAAAATCACTTGCGCGATGATCATCGCCGTGGGGGTATAGAGCAGGTTGAGCACCGCAAACGGCCCCGATTGTGACAGCATCAGGTACACGAGCAGCCCGACCACCACAGGCGGCAGGCCCATTGTTGCGTTGGTCAGGACCGACAGGATCGCGCGGCCCGGAAAGCGGCCAACGGCGAGCAGGGCGCCCAGCGGAAAGCCAAGAAGGCAGGCGATCAGAACGGCGGCGGTGGTAACTTGCAGCGACAGCAACACGATCTCGGCCAGATCGGCATCCATTTGCACGATCAGTGCGAATGCGGCTTGGAATGATCCCCAGAGGTCTTGCACGTGTGTTCTGTCTCGCTTGTTGATTGTGACAAGGATAGGCCCCTCGGGCGGTCCGGGTCCAGCATCATTCGGTCGAGATCATTCGTTTTTGAAGAACGGGCGATTGGGCAGGTTTATCGCGCACGTCTCAGCGCGCTGAGCGCTGTGACCGCGACGAAGAGTGCTGCACTGGTGGTCACGATGGTTGGGCCGGTTTGAGTGTCGATCTGGAACGAGGCCCACAAGCCGCCAAGCCCGGAGCCCGCTGCGATGACCGTGGCCATTAGCGCCATCGTCTCTGGGCCGCGTGCAAGGTTGCGGGCAGTGGCTGCCGGGATGATCAAAAAGGCGGAGATCAAGAGCGCGCCCACCACCTGAATAGAGACGGCGATCACAATAGCGATGGCCAAGTTCAGCACCAATTGTTCGCGTTTGGGGTTAACGCCGCTGGCATAGGCAAGATCGCTATTGGTGGTGGAGATCAGCAGGTAGGCCCATCGCCACCACAAAAGTGCAAGTACGGCTGCGGCACCCAAGAATATGATGATCAGATCGGTTTTGGAGACGGTCAGAATGTCGCCAAACAGGTAGGACATCAGATCCAGCCGCACGTCGGGCAGAAATGAGATCGCAACCAGCCCCAAGGCCAGCGATGCATGTGCGATCACCCCCAAAAGCGTGTCACTGGCGTAGGTTTTGCCCGACAGGGAGGCCACAATTGTGGCGGTCGCGAGGGCCACGACCAGCACGCCCGCGAAGATTGAGATCTCCAAAGCAAGGGCGAGAGCTACGCCCAGCACGGCTGCATGAGCGGTTGCATCGCCAAAATAGGCCATCCGGCGCCAGACCACGAAACACCCCAAAGGGCCCGCTGCAAGAGCGATGCCGACAACCGCCAGAGCGGCGCGCGCTAGGAAATCGTCAAGCATTTTCGGGCTGTCTGCTTTGGTTGGTTTTTTCACTCATTTTTGGCGTAACTCTTTGTTTTTGTGCGGGTATCTGGTTCGACTCAACTAGAGGAGTAGAGTTGGAGATCACAGGCATTCTTGAGGGTTGGATAGGGGCGTTATTCATGGTGTTTGGTGGCTCGGTTTAATGCTCATGTGGGTGGTCATGGCTATGATCATGGTCATGGTGGTGGTCGTGTTCATGCCGGTAAATTGCCAAAGCGCCATGTGTGCCCAGACCAAAGAGGGCGCGATATTCCGGGGCGGCGGACACAATCTCGGGGGTTCCGTGACAGCACACATGACCGTTCAGGCAAATCACCCGGTCCGATGCGCTCATCACCACATGCAGATCATGGCTGACGATCACAATGGCGCATCCCAATTCTTCGCGCACCGAGGCGATCAGAGCGTAAAAATCGGCGATGCCCGGCTGGTCAAGCCCGCTGGTCGGCTCATCGAGGATCAACAATTGCGGGTCGCGAAGCAATGCGCGGGCCAAAAGCACCCGTTGCAATTGCCCCCCCGACAGGTCCGAGACTTGCCGGGTGTTCACCCCCGACAGACCCACGCGGGCCAAGGTCGCTTCAATCGCATCCTTCGGGCGGGCCCGCGGCAAAGACAGAAACCGGCTCACGCCCATGGGCATGGTCGGGTCAATATTCAGGCTTTGCGGCACATAGCCGATGATCGTGCCGGGCTTGGCGGTGATCTCACCTTTTTGCGGCTCAATGGCCCCGATCAAGGCTTTCATCAAAGTAGATTTGCCCGATCCGTTGGGTCCCACCACGGTGACAATTTCGCCGTCCTCAATGCTTAGGCTCACATTGTCCAGAATGCTTATCCCGTCGCGCTTTATAGTGAGGTTCTGGACCTTTATCCGGCTCATGGGGCTGGGCTTTCCTGACAGGCGGGGCAAATCCCTTCGGCTTCAATCACCCGACGTTCGATCTTAAAGCCCAAACTGTCGGCGGCGCGGTCAATGGCGGTCATGCCACCGCCAATATCCGCTTCGGCCACAGAATTGCAATCACGACAGATCATGAAGACCGGTATGTGGGCGTCATGGGGATGGCCGCATGCGATAAAGGCGTTCAGGTGTTGCAGTTTATGGGCAAATCCGTGAGTGACCAGAAAGTCCAGCGCTCTATAGGCGATGGGTGGCTGGGAGCCCATGTTTTCCGCCGACAGCCGCTCCAAAATGTCATAGGCGCCCATGGCGCGGTGCTCTTCCAAAAGCAATTCCAGAACCCGTTTGCGCACCGGTGTGAGGCGCAGGTTTTGCGCCTCGCAGCTTTCTTGCACCCTGTGCATGGCGCCTGCTACGCAACTATTGTGGTTATGGCGCTCAAAAGCCGGGGTCTTGGCGCCGGTCATGACGGGCCGCCCAAGCAGGCAACAAAGGCTTGAGCGGTGGCTTGGATCAAGGCCGGATAAAAATCCGGGCCCAGTGTCAGCTTTGCGCCCATCGGGTCGATGACCACCGGTTGCAGGTCGCGGTCTTGGGTCACGGTTGCGACCAAATCGGGGTTGATATGGATGTCGAGGGCCAGACATGTGCTGTTCGTCTCTTCAGCGGTTTTGCGGATATGTGCGAGTTTTGCGGGTCCGGGGGCTGCGGCGTCGCTCAGAGCAATCGCAGCGGTCAGCGTGAGGCCGAAGCGGCTTTCGAAATACTGATAGCTGTCATGGCTGGCCAGATAGCTTTTGGTGTTCAGCGGTGCCAAATCATTTGAAATCTGCTGGATGACCTCGTTGAGTTTGGTTTTGGTTTGTGTGGCATTTTCCAGATATTGCGCGGCATTGGCCGGATCGGCGCGGCTTAGTTCTTGGGCAATCACGTCCAGCCAGACAATGGCGTTTTGCGGATCAAGCCATCCGTGCGGATCGATGTCGCCGTGGTCGTGTTCGTCGTGTTCGTCGTGTTTGCCATGGTCATCGTGATCATCGTGGTTGTCGTGATCATTGTGGTCGCCATGATCGTCGTGTTCTTCGTCATCGCCCCGCGCGGGCAGGGTGATGCCGTCGGGGGTCGCGTTCAGATCGAACACCTGCGCATTCGGGGCCAGGCTTTCAAAGCCCTTTTCCAGCCACGGGTTCAGGGCGGCTCCGGCGGAAAAAATCAATTCAGCTTCGGACAGAGCCCGCGCATCAGAGGGTTTGAGCGCATGGTGATGTGGGTCGGCGCCCAGCGGTATCAGCAGGTCGGGTGTGTGCAAGTCGCCCATCACGGCGGCCACGAGACCATGCACAGGCGCAATGTCTGCGATCGTTTGAGGCGGCTCGGCGAGGGCTGGGCGTGTGGCTGCAAGGCATGTGAGCAAGAGGACGGAAAAGCGCATAATTGGAACCGATCATTAGGGGAGAGCATCTGATGATATGATATAACATAACATTCAAGATGTTTTTGTGTTTTGGATGCAATTTTCTGCAAATTTCTACCAAAACTGCGCGAATCTTCCGGTTTTGACCACATTTGAGCCTAATCCCCGCCCAATCACCGGGCAATAACGGTTCCATCGAAACGGGTTTCGTCCGCTCTGATCGATAGTCACCGAAAGGTGGCTTCCTCGTGATGGACGACTTGCGTGAGACCCTTTTGGGCCAGTTATACCGATCCGGGGAGTGGTGCACCCGTATTGACGAAACGCCCCGAAAGGCTCACAAAAAAGCGGCATCCTCGCCTTTCTGGTTGGGGATGCCGTCTTCGTTTTGGAGTGCGGTTGCAGGCCGCGCCCGAACCCAGAGTTCCCAAAGCGTCGCGCCCGTGCTGCGGCACGCTCCAATTTCGGGGGATTAGAGCGTTCCGCTTTAAAACCGGACCCACCTAACGCTATCTGAAATCTAAGATTTCAACGGGTTAGGGGATGCCTTTTGCCCCAAGTTAAAAGCAGAGCGCTTTAGTCCAGATATGTCCACGTGTCGGCGCCGTCAAACTGGCGAACCGGGATATCTTGCACCTCCTGCGGATCAGAAAGGCGGACGTTTACGGCCATAATCGTCCCATCCTCAGACAGATTTTCCCAATGGGTCGTACAGCCGCAACTGGCGCAACTGTGAAAGGCGAGGCCACCGTCGCAATCCGCGCGTATATATTTCACCGTGGGGCCGCCCGACAGGGTGACCCCGGAGATTGGAGCATGAGCCCAAAGCGCCCCCAGTTTGCGACAGATGGAGCAGTTACACTGGGTCAGTTTTTCAGGTCTTTGGGCCAGAGCCCAAGAGACCGCACCGCAATGGCATGAGGCGTTCATCGTCGTGCCCTTTCGCGCAGTCGGGTTATTCCATCAGCGGGATAGAGAATTCGCCACCTTCCTTGATGCCGGAAGGCCAGCGGGCGGTGACGGTTTTGGTGCGCGTGTAGAATTTGAACGCATCGGGCCCATGCTGGTTGAGGTCACCGAACATAGATTTTTTCCAGCCCCCAAAGGTGTGGTAGGCCAATGGCACAGGGATCGGCACGTTGATGCCCACCATGCCGATATTTATCCGGTTGGCAAAATCGCGGGCGGTGTCGCCGTCGCGTGTGAAAATCGCGGTGCCGTTGCCGTATTCGTGGTCCATGGCGAGGCTGAGCGCCTCTTCATAGGTTTTGGCGCGCACCGTGGACAGAACCGGGCCGAAAATCTCTTGCGTGTAAATGTCCATATCCGGTGTGACGTTATCAAACAGGCATGGGCCCACAAAGTTGCCATCCTCATAGCCTTGCAGGGAGAAGTCGCGACCATCGACGGCCAGTTTGGCACCGTCTTTGACGCCGCTTTCCACAAGGCCGAGGATTTTTTGTTTTGCCTCGGCTGTGATGACGGGGCCGTAGTCGACGTCGTCGCCTGCGGTATAGGGGCCGACTTTGAGCTTTTCGACACGCGGGATCAGCTTTTCGAGCAGGCGGTCAGCGGCCTCATCGGTCACAGGCACGGCCACGGAGATGGCCATGCAGCGTTCCCCGGCGGCACCGTAGCCAGCCCCGACCAGAGCGTCGGCGGCTTGGTCCATATCGGCGTCGGGCATAACGATCATGTGGTTTTTGGCCCCGCCGAAGCACTGGCAGCGCTTCCCGTTGGCGGTGGAGCGGGCGTAAATATATTGCGCGATGGGCGTGGAGCCGACAAAGCCCACGCTTTGGATCGTCTCATTGTCGAGGATCGCGTCCACAACTTCCTTGTCGCCGTGGACGACTTGCAGGATGTCTTTGGGCAGGCCCGCCTCCAGCATCAGCTCGGCCAGCATGTTGGGCACGGATGGGTCACGCTCGGACGGCTTGAGGATCATCGCATTGCCGCAGACAATCGCGGGGCAAAACATCCACATGGGGATCATGGCGGGGAAGTTGAACGGGGTGATACCTGCGGTCACGCCCAAGGGCTGGCGCATGGAATACATGTCGATGCCTGGGCCCGCGCTGTCGGTATACTCGCCTTTGAGCAAGTGCGGCGCGCCTATGCAATATTCCGCAACTTCCAGTCCGCGCACCACATCGCCTTTGGCGTCGGGGAGGGTTTTGCCATGCTCACGCGACAGCGCTTCGGCCAGTTTGTCCATGTCGCGGTTGAGCAGTTCGACGAATTTCATCATCACCCGCGCGCGGCGTTGCGGGTTCACCGCGGCCCATGCGGGTTGGGCGGCTGCGGCGCGTTCCACGGCGGCATCCAGATCGGAGGCGTTGGCCATCGCCAGCTTGGCCTGAACTTCGCCTGTGGCCGGATTGAAGACGTCGGCGGTCCGCGAAGAGCTGCCTTTGGTGTATTCGCCGCCAACGAAATGGTTAATCTCGTGCATGATATCTCTCCCTATTTTGTGTTGTTATAGATTTGCGAAAATTCATTGGCCATAGGAGTTTCACCAAGTCTAGAGCGTCGGCCATTTGTTCTGGGTCACATGGGGGAGTACCGACCGCAACGACATCACGTCGCTTGAGCGGGGGCGGCGTCCTAAAACGGCGTTGCAGATTTTTTGGCACGCTGCTCCAATTTGCATAAATTCATGGGTTTGGGAAAAACGCGGGTGACATGCGCGGGGTTCTGGCGGTTGCCCGTTTTGCGGAGCATTTAGGCTACCGCCCGGCATATGGGCAATGACATTTGCTTTAAACGCATGGAGGATTTGATCGCAACTTTGCGCCAAGACATATGTGCAGAGCTTGCGCCCGCTTAACCATGGCGCGAAATCTCCCTGATCTCGTCTTGATTTAACCATAAACTTTGTTGATTTTGCGCCACCTAGCTATACGGGCTTTGTTATTATGTCTTTGATTTACATATGTATTCCCATTGTTGCGGTTTTGGCGTTCGCGGTGGGCTACGCCTATACCAACAACTAGAGCCTTGGCCTGTCAGCTGCCCCTGTAGGTGGAGAAGGAATAGGGAGAGGCCAAAAGCGGGACGTGGTAGTGGTCGTCCTGATCTGCGATGCCAAATCTGATCGGAATTTCATCCAGGAAGGCGATCTCGGTGGCGCGCTTTTGGGTGCGGAAATAATCGCCCATTGCAAATATCAGTTCATATTGGCCTGCGGTCATTTCGCCTTTTCCCAAGAGCGGCGCATCGGTGCGACCGTCTGAGTTGGTGACGGCGGTGCACAGGTGGAGGCGGTCATTGCCTTCCAGCCGGTAGAGGTCGATGCGCACATTCTTGGCCGGGCAGCCATTGGCGGTGTCCAAGATATGGGTGGTCAGATACCCTTCTGGTTGGCTCATGGTTTCCCCCTCTTTTGCGGTTGTTTTGGGTGCTTTGCGTGGCGCAGGTCGCTGTTTATGCGGCTTGCTTACGGGTTTGTGCAGCGTTTGAACATGATTGAGTTGCCATCACGCGCAATAGGGCGCGTTTTGGTCCCATCGGTAGAATTCCGTGACCGGTTGGTGGGACAGTCGCCTGCGTGTTTCATCCCACATTTTTGCCCATTGCGCGGGGTCGCGCAGCTCTGTTTCGGGGTGTGCGCGGGAGCGGGCAATCCATTCAGGAAATTGCGGCCGCCCCGTGGGTTGTCCGGTCACATTGTAGCGCAGGTCAAAGGACCAGCGGATGCCGGATGTGTGGTTTTCCAGCGAGTTATGGGCGCACATCGGGTGGAACACCACGACGCCGCCGGCCTTGACGGGCAGCGGTTCAACATCGGCTTGGCTGATAAATTCATCAGGAATGCCGACTTGGGGGAGCGGGCAGTGGGGCAGCAGGTCATCGCGGCTGTGGGAGCCTTTGAGAACTTGCAAACACCCGTTTTGGACGGTGGCGTCATTAACCGCAATCCAGACGGTGATCATGTTTGTATCATCGGCGATCTCTTGGGTGACGCCGCGATCCTGATGCCACAAGGTTTTGGTGATATGGGCGCGGTGTTCGCCGTCGCGCATATCGGTGGCCGGTGGTTTGATGCGCACATGCTGGATCGGGTTGGAGGTGATCTCAGGGCCAATCAGGGCTTCGACCAAGTCCAACAGCCGGGGGTGGCGCATCATTTCAAAGGTGGCAGGGCCGGTATGCATGGGGACGTCGGTGGCGACCTCGCGGGTGGGCAGGGAGATGTCGAGGGGTTGGAAATACTCGCAGCCTGCGCGGTAGGCGGCGATGATGCGGTTCTCGAAACCGGGTGTGTCTTGGACGCGGCCTGCGGCGCGCCACTGTTGCCAGAGTGTATCAAGAGCGGCCTCGTATTCCTGACGGACGGCGGGGAGGGCCGTGGTTACGACGTCTTCGACCACCAAAAAGCCTTGTGCCTTGAAGAGCTTGATCTGGTCTTGGCTGAGCATCGGTTTGGTCCCCGGTTCGGTTTGCGAAGATTAGAGCGGTCCGAAGGCGTTGGCACAAGAAAAATGTGGGGCTGGTTGCGCGTGGCGGGCAAGGTAAGCGCGTGGGGGGGTGTCGCGCGTGCAACAGTTGGCCGAAAAGGTCAAATTGCAATTATGAATTCTAAGTTTTGGTTGGATGTGTTGGGCTCAATTGGAATGAGATAGGCCCAAATTATGAAGTATTCTTCCCCCAGATATATTGCGGTTACTTTGGTCGCGGCTGGTTTTTTGACAGCGTGCGAGACGCCAACCACTGGTCCAGCAACGGTTGATCCTGTCCCAAATGCAGCAGTCGCGACACCGGAGCCTGTGGCGGGATCTCTGGCGCCCGCAGATACTTATACGGCTGCGAATAGTGGCGCATTTTACCGGGCCAATGCTGTTGCCACGGCTGACGGGTGTTTGGCGCTCGCTCGGGCAGACGGGTCCGCAGATCAGGTTTTTGCCAAGAACGGTTTTGCGAAGACACAAAGCTTCACCGGAAAAACTGTATACAAAAAAGATAATGGCGCGAATTTTGGCCAGAAACTTATATTTATGGGCCGAGAAATTCTGGTGAGTGGCGATAAAGACCCGAGGGTTCTTTGTGAGGTTCTTTTGCAACCTGCCTATTTTGACGACGGCCAATCCATGGTCCAAGCGATGGGCAATCATCTTGTGCAGTTGGGGCAAACGACGCTGGATGTCAGCGGCACCCAAACCAGAGGGGACATAAACAGCGCAAGGATCTATGTGGGCCAGCGCTGATTGTTGTGGTTGCGTGAGCAGGTGACACCCGGCTTTCGTCGGGGGATTGATTGGTCGAGGGAGGGCGCCGGACGGCGTTAGCCCTCGAACTTGCTCATCAGCATGGACCCGTTCGTACCACCAAAGCCGAAGCTGTTGGTCATCACCGTATCGAGCCCTGCATTGTCCACGCGCGAGGTCGCAATTTCTTCTGGTTTCAATGCCGGATCAAGGTCTTCGACGTTAATCGATGGCGTGATGAAGTCGTTTTGGAGCATCAACAGGCAGTAGATCGCCTCTTGTGCGCCGGTGGCCCCTTGGGAGTGGCCGGTCATGGATTTGGTGGAGCTGATGGGGGGCGTTTTACCGGTCCCAAAGACCCGGCGGACGGCCTCCACCTCGCCCACATCACCCACTGGCGTCGAGGTGCCATGGGCGTTGATGTAGGAGACTTTGCGGCCCTCCGGGATTGTGGACATGGCCAGGTTCATGGCCCGCTCGCCGCCTTCGCCGGACGGGGCCACCATGTCGTGGCCATCTGAGGACGCGCCGTAGCCGGTCACTTCGGCGTAGATTTTGGCACCGCGGGCTTTGGCGTGTTCCAGTTCTTCGACCACGATCATGCCGCCGCCGCCGCCGATCACGAACCCGTCGCGGTTGGCGTCAAAAGCACGCGATGCGCGTTCGGGTGTGTCGTTATATTTGGAGGACATGGCCCCCATGGCATCAAAGAGGCAGCTTAGCGTCCACGCTTCTTCCTCGCCGCCGCCGGCGAAGATCACGTCTTGCTTGCCGAACTGGATTTGCTCGACCGCATTGCCGATGCAATGAAGCGAGGTGGAGCAGGCCGATGTGATCGAATAGTTCAGGCCTTTGATTTTAAACGGTGTGGCAAGGCAGGCGGACACGGTGGAGGACATGCAGCGGGTGACCATGAACGGCCCCATGCGCTTGGGTGCGCCTTTTTCGATCACCGTTTGGTGGGCCATGAGCATGTCGCGGGTCGATGCGCCGCCGGAGCCTGCGATCAGGCCGGTGCGCGGGTTTGAGACGTCGCTTTCTTCAAGTCCGCTGTCTTTGATGGCCTGTTCCATAGACAGATACGCGTAGGCCGCACCGTCGCCCATAAAGCGCAACTGGCGTTTGTCGATATGGTCGGCGAGCGTGATTTTAGGCGCGCCGTGGACCTGAGAGCGGAAGCCGTGTTCGGCATAGTCAGGGGCAAAGGTGATGCCCGATTTTCCAGCCCGGAGGGACGCGGTGACTTCATCGGCATTGTTGCCGATAGACGAGATGATGCCGAGGCCTGTGATGACGACGCGACGCATGGGGAAATCCTTCGTTCGAGTGTTTTTGGTCAGCTTTCTGAAAGAGCGACCTTCATATCAGTAACTTGGTAGATAGTTTCGCCATCCGCTTCGACAATACCGTTTGCCACACCCATTGTCAGGCGGCGGGTTTGCAGGGCTTTGGTGAAGTCGACCTTATAGGTCAGCATTTTCCGGTCGGGGCGCACCATGCCGGTGAGTTTAACCTCGCCCACGCCAAGCGCGTAGCCGCGGCCCGTCCAGCCGCGATGGCCCAAATTGAAGCCGGTCAGTTGCCAAAGGCCATCGAGGCCCAAGCAGCCGGGCATGATCGGGTTGCCGGGGAAGTGGCAGTCAAAGAACCACAGGTCCGGTTTGATATCGAATTCCGCCACCACGTGGCCTTTGCCGTGCAGGCCGCCATCCTCGGATATTTCGGTGATCCGGTCCATCATCAGCATAGGCGGCATGGGCAGTTGGGCGTTGCCGTCGCCGAACAGCTCGCCTTGAGCGCATTTGATCAGGTCATCGTAAGAATAGCTGGTGGGGCGGTCTGACATGGAAGCTCTCGTCTTTATTTCAGATTATTTCACGCGGTCGCTCCGTCCTATCACCCGCGCGGTATTTTGCGCAATAGGCGCATGGCTTTACGCGTCAAGCGTTGCATCAAGGAAGCGGTTGATATGGGCCAGCACCGTTTGGCTTTCGGGCAATTCGGTCCACATTGGCCAGACGTGCCACATGTCGGGGTAAATCGCTTGTGTGACCGCGTTTCCAGCATTGTGGAGCGCGTCGGTCATGCGCGTGGTGTCGTTCAGCCAGACCTCATCATTGCCTGCGAACAAAAGGCTGGGCGGTAGTCCGTGCAGGTTTGCAAAAAGAGGGGACAGGATTGGATTGTGGGGTTCCACCAGCCCGTCAAACAGCCTTTGCCAATGATAGAGCACTTTGTCCGACAACATCGGATCAACGTCGCTTTTGCTTTTGATGGATGCCCCCGAGAGGGTGGCGTCAAAGGCACCAGACAGTGAGATGAGGCATGACGGGCGCGGTTTGCCTTGATCCCTGAGAGCGATCGCGGTGGACAGGGCTAGGGCGGCTCCGTTGCTGTCGCCCGTCAATGCGATGGAGGAAGCGGGCAGGGAGGTTGCCAACATAGCCTCATAAACCGCGATCATGTCCTCAAGCGGTGCATCAACCGGATGTTCGGGCAGGAGCCTGTATTGGGGCAAGAGCACCGCCCGTCCGGTGGCTTGCGCCAGATGGGATGCGAAAGCGCGATGGGTGATGGGGGAGCCTGACACCAAGCCGCCGCCATGGGCGTAAAGGATCAAGCCGGATTTGGCAGTTTTTGGTTTGATCCAGAGGCATTCGACAGATGAATGTCTGGTTTCTTCAAGAAAAACGCCCTCGGCCAAGGGAAGGGTTGCGGAATGGTCCGCCCATTCCTGCCGCTCCTGTCTCAAGGTGCGGTTTGGATCGATGCTTTCTTTTTCGAGCGTCTTTCTGACGCGCAAACTCTCGGTGCTGGGCATAAGGCATGGGCGCATGTTCGACGGGCTCGGTCAAGGATTGGGGTCACACCGTTAATCAATTGTTAAGTAAGTCGTTGCGCGAAGGGCTGTGGTTGGCGATAAAGGTGTCGGGTCTGAGTATTTTGTATTGGGTGTGGGGTTATGGCCAATTTAGCGTCCTGGATTTGTGTGTCTTTTGCGATTGTGTTTGTCTATTCCGTTGTGAAGGGAGAAGAGGTCCGATCAGGTGTCATTGTTGATACAGTCGCTCAGGGCGATTTGGGCTGAACTTTCGAGTGTCGTGTGATGTTCTCAAGCGTCGGCCAAGTGCGACACTTTCGTGAAAACTGTCAATTCACTGGAAATTGCGGGTCAAACGCTCTAATCATAAGACTGTTCGGGTAATTTTTTGAAAATCGAATTGGACTATGATGACATCCCAGAGATCAACTGATGCCGAAAAGCGGGCACGGGGCTGGCTTGCGCAGGCAGACCTGCGTCCAACGCGGCAACGGCTTGTTCTGGCGGAATTGTTGGTCGGGGACGGGTTGAACCGGCATGTGACTGCTGAGACCTTGTTTGATGCCGCATCTGGTTGCGAGGACGGTGTGTCTTTGGCCACGGTCTACAACACGTTGCGGGCGTTTTGTGATGCGGGGCTGATGACCGAGATCACCATTGGCGGCAACAAGTCCTATTTTGATACGCGCACGGATGATCACCCGCATTACTATTGGGAAGATGACGGCAGTTTGAGCGATGCGCCGGTCGATGCGGTGAAGTTTGCCAATGTTCCTCAAGCGCCTGAAGGTGCTGAGATTGCGCGGGTCGATGTTGTCATCCGGGTGCGCCGAACCTGATTTTAAAGCACTGTGAAAGCCTCATAGGACTTGGTGAAGTCCCGAACCGGTGCGCCATATGCTTGCGGATCGAATTCGGGGGCTTTGTAGTCGGCAAGGTCTGGAAAGAGGCTGAACAGCTCGGCGCGGGCCGTACTCTCAAAACTGCCCAAGGCCTGTTTGCCCGGATAGAGACTTTCTGAGGCCACGCCGTTTGAGAAAACCACCTGATGGTGGTCAAAGAATATGTGAATATAGGTGACCTGACGCTTGCCATGGGCGATGCGGACTTTGCTTTTTGGCATGTCGGTCAAATGCTTTGCGCGCATCAGATGCGCCTCACCGGCCACAACCCCGTGTTGGGGGGAGACAAGCAGATCTTTGCGGGCACCCATCACGCCTTCCGGGATCAAAACCGGGCGGATATTTGGCCGTGCCAACATCGTATCCCGGTTCAGGTGTCGCTGCCCGATCCAGCGGATTTTCTGCGGACCGTTATCCATGGTCGTGACAAGATCGCCAATTTTGAGGTCATCAATCACCGTCTCGCCATTGGGCGTTTGGATCAGGGTGCCGGAGGAGAAGCAGGGCACGTCGATGATGGCGGTCGGATCGGTCGTGTCGGGTGCATTCAACGGCACCACATTGCTGGTGGTATAGCTGTAATTGGTGCCCGGGACTAACGGCTCAGAGGTGATATATCCCACCAAGGTTCCGTCAACTTCGACCCGGTAGACATCAACGGTGCCACCACCGGGTTTGGAGAGCGTATACTGCTCTTCGAGATACATATTGCCGCTGGCATAGGTCGTTGCGCCATCGAGGCTTTCGGCCACCCCGGTTTGGGTCAGGTCGTCTCCATCCTCATTGTCATAGCGGTCGCCGTCAAAAACGAGCCCATTGTCGGGTCGGGAGTTTGCACCGCCAAGTGTGTTTCCGCCCGCACCGTCAGTCACGTCAAATACACGGCGGTCCGTATTCGGATCATAGGCAGAATTAAGCGTGGCTGTTCCGCCGCTTACGGACAGAATTGACGGATTGTACCCAATAAAACTGTAGTTCGCCATAGATCACCTTCACAAGTTCATGGAGGTTACTTCGAATTTTATCAATTTTTACGGGAATTTTCTTGAGTTTTTCACCCTTGGTCGATTTCAGGGCGATTTTGTGACCGACATCGTCGCGCGGGCTGATCACAGGGAGCTGGAGGCGTTGGCCTTGGGGCAGCTCGGTCAGGTTCTGGCCCCACCCATCGCGGGGCGGGGCCAGAGGTATTAGGAGATAGGCTTAGGCCAAGTCGAAGTCGTTGGCGAAGTCATCAAGACCGTCGAACACGACATCAAGGTCGTCGTCTACGAACTCAACGTCATCGTCTTCGTCGTCATCTTCTACAACAACAATAATGTCGTCGTCTTCGGACGCATCGTCATCGGCTGGCTCATCATCGACGAATACGAATTCTGTATCATCGTCATCCTCAGCTACGATATCGTCTTCCATTTCGACTGGAGCATCATCTTCTTCCATGCCGCCATTGTTGTCGTCGTTGCCGCCGGATTTCTTACCGGGTCCGCCTACGTTCTGGCCGGGGCCGTCTTCGTTTTTGCCGGAGCCGTTGTCATTGCGACCTGGGCCATCGGTGTTTTTGCCGGCGCCGTCCTCATTACGGCCGGGGCCGTTGTCGTTTTTGCCGGGACCGTCTGTGTTTTTGCCAGAACCGCCATCGTTACGACCTGCGCCGCCTTCATTCCGGCCCGATCCGCCATCGTTGCGACCTGCGCCACCGTCGTTACGACCGGGTCCGCCCGCATTTTGACCGGAGCCATTTGCGCCGTCGTCATCGTCATCTTCGGCTACTGGAGCGTCGTCATCGTCGTCCTCGGCAACTGGGGCGTCGTCATCGTCGTCGTCAGCAACTGGAGCGTCGTCATCGTCGTCGTCAGCTACCTCAAGTACGAAATCGTCATCGTCGTCCTCGGCAGGATCATCGTCGATCTCGACCACGACCACAGGATCGTCGTCATCATCATCATCGCCGGCAATGTCTTCGTCTTCGACTGTCACGGTGATTGAGAAAGAGTCGTCGTTGGAGAACGACCCATCGGTTGACTCACCATCATCATCGTCGTTGATCTCAATGGGTATCGCGTCGGAATTAATGAAGTCTTCGATAGTTATTGGCGTCTCATCATCAAAGATGTTGTCAAGATCATCCATTTGTGGTTCCTCGTTATCTGCGTTTACTACGTCTTGTTGTTCATTTGTTGGTGCTTGTTGATCTGTCGTCACGACCTCTTCTTCGGCTACGACAGTCACAACTTCTTCTGGCTGGCTAACTACTACGGGAATTTGCGGCGAAATTGTGTCAGCCGCGTCTGTCCGCGCGAAGTTCTGCGTGACCATGATGGTGTCGAACGTGTTGCCGTTGGCGGAGAAATTTCCACGGACAATCCCGATACCAATCTCGTCGAAATTGGGGTTCAGGATGTTGGCGCGGTGGCCCGGGCTGGCCATCAGGCTGTCGTGCAGGTTTTGCACGTCATCGTCGATCCCTGCGGAGCCACGCTCGCTTTGGAATGCGATATTCTCACCTGAGGCGGTGTTGCCTTCAAAGACAAAACCGGCATCAACCATCCGCTCGCGCGCGGTGGAGCCGTTCACGCCAGTGTGGGAAAAGTCGTTGGTGTTGAGCATCCAACTGCTGTGGTTTTCAGCGGAGTCGTTGAGGATGTTGTCGAAGGTGAGTGGTGCGACGCCTACGGCTGCGCGTTCGGCGTTAATCAGCTTGAGCATAGCCTGCTCAAAGGGGCTTGCGATTGACATACTTTGCCTTTCTTGCGGACGCGAAATCATGACGCCCGTTTACTTGTTTCCTTTGCAAAAAGGGACCGCGATCTATCCGTGTGCTTTGGACGTCTCCGGGATTAAAGCGCCAGATGGGGGGCATCAGCGTTCGTCTTTCGGATCGTCCGCAGCAGATTGAGGCTGGATCTACGGTCCCTCTTGCTGTGGGTACATGGCTAGCGACCATGTGGGGCGGACGTTATGGCGGGTTTCCCTAAGGGACAAGGTGAGGCGGGGATTTGCGCGGAAATAAGCCGGTTTAGATTGTGAAATGGCATGTTTTCGCCGATTTTGATCGCTGGCCAGAGGGTGGAGGCTCCGACGGGGGTGGATTTGCGCAACCTTAGGTTGAGGCCATTGTTTTTTGGCAAGAATCAGTCCGCCTCTGTCAGCCCCCAAAGCGCTGTCTTTTGCACCCAGCCGGTATAAGTCTTGCCATTTTGGTCGGTGGTTTCAATATCGCACAGGTCTTTTGTGCAGTCGATCAACTTACCCACGACCCCCGGTTGCAGTTTGGCTACAAGTCGGGACAGGCCCGCCGGTTTGCTGAACATCTCAACATCGGTACCGATGATCATGACGGATCTGCTGCGCGACAAGAGCGCATAGTGGATCCAGCCGCCTTTGCCTTCATTGTCCACCACCCGCCGCCAATGACCGTGTTCGGCCACCACTTTAAGCGGCATGTTGCGGCGGACAAATTTCCAATCAACCCGGTGGCTTTTGCCGGGCCCTCTGCGGGCATAAGCCTCGGCGGTTTTCATGGACACAAAACGCGGCAGGTCGAGATTGGTCACCGCGCCCACAGTTTGTTGTGCATGGGCGGGGTTTTGGATCAGCGCGACACAAAGCGCCAGCGCGAAGGCCCGTATTTTGGCTTGTGGTCCCGGTCTCATCTGCCTCATTCTCATGCCCAGCTTGTTTTTCGGTTTCCCCGAATTCTCTTTGGCCGCATACTACCGAAAAAATAGCAGCATCAAAACAGGAAAGATTGCCATGCCGGGTCGACATCTCAAGGTTATTGTTACGAGAAAGTTGCCTGAGCCTGTCGAGGCGCGAATGCGCGAACTTTTCGATGTGGAGTTGAACGACACCGACATGCCCATGGGGGCGCAGGCTTTGGGCGACGCGATTAGTCGGGCTGATGTTCTGGTGCCGACCATCACCGATCGTATTTCTGCAGGTTTGATCGGGGCCGCGGGCGAGAATTTGCGGCTGATTGCCAATTACGGAGCGGGGTTTGATCATATCGATGTGCAGACCGCTTTGAGCCGTGGGATCATGGTGTCCAACACGCCCGGTGTTTCGGCAGATGACACGGCGGATGTGGCGATGATGATGATTTTGGCGGTGCCGCGTCGGCTACGCGAGGGCACCAAGAAAATGCAGGCCGGTGAGTGGGGCGGTTGGGCGCCCACAGCCATGCTGGGCTCGCGCCTGGGCGGGAAACGGTTGGGTATTTTGGGGATGGGGCGGATCGGTCAGGCGGTCGCGCGCCGTGCGGCGGCTTGCGGTATGGAGATCCACTATCACAACCGCAAAAAGCTGCATGCGGATACGGAGAATGCGCTGGGTGCGCGCTATTGGGAAAGTCTCGATCAGATGCTGGCGCGCATGGACGTTCTGTCGGTCAATTGTCCGCATACGCCGGGCACGTTTCATCTGCTCAATGCACGGCGTTTGAAGCTGATGAAACCCACCGCCTACATTGTGAACACGTCCCGAGGTGAGGTGATTGACGAGAATGCTTTGACGCGGATGTTGCGTGCGGGCGAGCTTGCCGGGGCGGGGCTTGACGTGTTTGAAAACGGCAAGGATGTGAACCCGAGGCTGACCGGTTTGGACAATGTTTTGTTGCTGCCGCATATGAGTTCCGCCACCCAAGAAGGCCGGGTTGAGATGGGCGAGAAAGTCATCATCAACATCAAGACTTTTGCCGATGGTCACCGGCCGCCTGATCAGGTCGTGCCTGCGATGTTGTAATTCAGCTTTTTTGGCGATGAAGTATATGGTTTTGTTCAATTTTTTAACTCTACTCCATTAATGGAGTAATACGGTCAAACTGGAGCAAAAAATGCCCACCGGATACCGCTCAATGCCGGTTTTACCTTGTCAGAATGTGGAAGTCTGTGCCGCGTTTTATGTGGAAAAACTAGGCTTCACTCTGGCGAATTTCTGGCAAGAAGATGGGGAGGCTATGGCCTTCGCCATCGTCTCTTTGGGCACCATCACACTTGCCTTGCAGCACGCGCCAGATTTCAAGCCGCACAATGGCTGGTCGGCCTATCTTTATGTGGATGATGTGCGGGCCCTAGCGGCAATTGCAGGCGCGCGGGCAGTGGATATTCAAACCTCCCCCCATGAGACGTTTTATGGTATGATCGAGTTCGATCTCAAAGACCCAGAGGGGCATGTGATAGCCTTTGGACAAGACATGAATGCAGGGCCAAACGGACCAGGATTATGATGACGCAACAGCGACTAAAAGAGATATACGGAACGCCCAGTGAGCTGCCGACTAACAAGGTGATTGACCATTTGGATCATCACTGTCGCGAGTTCATTGCAGCGTCGCCCTTTGTGGTGCTCGCGACCTCGGACGGGGTGAATTTGGATGTGTCGCCGAAAGGTGATCCCGACGGATTTATCAAAGTCATCGATGATCACACGATGGAAATCCCCGACCGGCCCGGAAACAACAGGCTTGATGGATTGTTCAACATTCTGAGGCACCCAAAGGTTGCGGTGATTTTTCTGATCCCCACCGTCGGAGAGACGCTCCGGGTCAACGGACATGCGGAAATCGTCGAAGACAAAGACACGTTGCAGGCGCATGCGATCAACGGGCGCGTGCCGCTCACAGTCACGCGGGTGCGGGTCGAAAAGGTGTTGCTGCATTGCGGGAAAGCGCCGTTGCGGGCCGGGCTCTGGGCGCCGGATAGCTGGCCCCAGGCGCGTCCTGTGGCGGGGTTATACGACATTATTCGAGATCACGCGCAAACGGACGTGCCAGATACGTCTGAGGCAGACATACAGGCCTTATATAAAGAGACATTGTATTGACGTGCGAGCGGCGTGATGTCGGTGGGCGCGCACTTTGCGGCCGGTCCGCACATGTAGATGCGTTCGGAGCTGCGCGCGGAGGCAGTCTTACGACGCGGATGTTCTTTGAGTATTTGAGGAAAATCGAAAGCGGTTTGCAGCGGTAATGTGAATGCGTTTCGCGCCTTAAAAACAAGGTAAAATCGGTTGTTGTGACGCCTGCGTAAATTCTTGAGGTTGGGCTGTTGACACTGGTCGGGGTTGGGCCTAGGTTCCGCCCGCTCAGGGAAGAGATTCTTCCCAAACATAATATGCCTCATCGGCGCTCAAGATCCGGGACTATTCCCCGATCCTCTGGAAACAACCGCGCAGGTCCAAAGCGGACCGGTCGCGGTGCTTTGCTTTTCGTGAACGCACGAAGGGTTTGGTTTGAGAGATTTACGCGGGTCCGCGTGGAAG
Source organism: uncultured Paracoccaceae bacterium (assembly GCA_937920555.1). Taxonomy (GTDB): domain Bacteria; phylum Pseudomonadota; class Alphaproteobacteria; order Rhodobacterales; family Rhodobacteraceae; genus CAKZTM01. Next base: position 31,446 of record CAKZTM010000016.1, read on the forward strand.
ATTAACGGTCGCAACGCGCGGCAGAATGAAACGGTCACGCCACAAGGGCGGAACCAAGGTAAGACGAGGAAAGTGCTCGAATGCCAACGATCCAACAGCTGATCCGCAAGCCGCGGCAGCCAAAAGTAAAGCGGTCCAAGTCACTCCACATGGAGGGATGTCCGCAGAAACGTGGCGTATGTACCCGCGTTTATACAACGACACCGAAAAAGCCGAACTCCGCGATGCGGAAGGTTGCCAAGGTGCGTCTCACCAACGGGTATGAGGTGATCTCCTACATCCCCGGTGAGAGCCACAACTTGCAAGAGCACTCGGTTGTTCTGATCCGTGGTGGTCGTGTGAAAGATCTTCCCGGCGTTCGGTACCACATCCTTCGCGGTGTGCTCGATACGCAAGGGGTCAAGGACCGGAAGCAGCGTCGCTCCAAATATGGCGCCAAGCGGCCTAAGTAAGGGATACACGAGATGTCGAGACGTCACGCCGCTGAGAAGCGCGAAATTCTACCCGACGCCAAGTTTGGTGATCGGGTTTTGTCGAAATTCATGAACAATCTGATGCTGGACGGCAAGAAGTCCGTCGCGGAGACGATCGTTTACGGTGCATTTGACACTGTAGAGGAGAAGCTCAAGCGCGCACCGGTTGAGGTGTTCCATGAGGCGCTGGAAAATATCAAGCCGTCTGTGGAGGTTCGCTCCCGTCGGGTTGGTGGTGCCACATATCAGGTGCCTGTCGAGGTGCGTCCCGAGCGTCGTGAGGCTTTGGCCATTCGTTGGTTGATCAAAGCTGCGCGCGCGCGCAACGAAAACACGATGAAAGAGCGCCTTGCCGGTGAGCTGATGGATGCTGTTGCGTCCCGCGGCACAGCTGTGAAGAAGCGCGAAGACACCCACAAGATGGCTGATGCGAATAAAGCATTCAGCCATTATCGCTGGTAAATTAGAGGTCGACCCAGATGGCACGCGAGTATCCACTAGATCTGTACCGTAACTTCGGGATCATTGCGCATATCGATGCAGGCAAGACGACCTGTTCCGAGCGTATCCTGTATTACACGGGCAAAGAGCACAACATCGGTGAGGTCCACGATGGTGCGGCCACCATGGATTGGATGGAGCAGGAGCAGGAGCGTGGCATCACGATCACTTCGGCTGCGACCACCACATTCTGGGAGCGCACTGAGGACGGCAAGACACCTGACGGCCCCAAGCACCGTTTGAACATCATCGACACACCCGGCCACGTTGATTTCACCATTGAAGTTGAGCGTTCGCTTGCGGTTCTTGATGGTGCGGTGACGGTTCTGGATGCCAATGCTGGTGTTGAGCCGCAGACGGAGACTGTCTGGCGTCAAGCGGATCGCTACAAGGTGCCACGCATCGTGTTTGTCAACAAGATGGACAAGATTGGCGCGGATTTCTTCAACTGTGTTCACATGATTGAAGATCGTACCGGCGCCACTGCTGTGCCGATTGCAATCCCAATCGGAGCCGAGACTGAGCTTGAAGGTTTGTGCGATCTTGTGACCATGGAAGAGTGGGTCTATGTGGGCGAAGATCTTGGTGCCACATGGGAAAAACGTCCCATTCGTGATGAGCTGAAAGCTCAGTGCGATGAGTGGCGCGGCAAGATGATTGAGGCGGCCGTCGAGATGGATGACGACGCCATGATGGAATATCTTGAGGGCAATGAGCCTGATGTTGCCACGCTTCGTACGCTGCTTCGCAAGGGTACATTGGCGCTGAAATTCGTACCTGTTCTGGGTGGTTCTGCCTTCAAAAACAAAGGTGTACAGCCGCTTCTCAACGCTGTGGTCGACTATTTGCCGTCGCCTCTCGATGTTGTCGATTACATGGGCTTTAAACCCGGTGACGAGACAGAGACGCGCGACATTGCGCGCCGTGCGGATGACGATATGCCGTTCTCGGGTCTGTCGTTCAAAATCATGAACGACCCGTTTGTGGGCTCTTTGACGTTCACTCGGATTTACTCTGGTACAATCCGCAAGGGTGACACGGTTCAAAACACAACCAAGGGCAAGAAAGAGCGCATCGGTCGTATGATGATGATGCACTCGATCAAGCGCGATGAGATCGAAGAGGCGTTTGCCGGTGACATTATCGCTTTGGCGGGTCTGAAAGACACGACAACTGGTGATACATTGTCCGATCCCAAAGAGCCTGTTGTTCTGGAGACGATGACGTTCCCGGCGCCGGTGATTGAGAAGGCGGTGGAGCCAAAGACCAAAGCCGACCAAGAGAAGATGGGTATTGCTTTGCAGCGTTTGGCTGCGGAGGATCCGTCCTTTCAGGTTCACACCGATCTTGAGAGTGGTCAGACGATCATGAAGGGTATGGGCGAGCTTCATCTCGACATTCTCATCGACCGTATGCGTCGCGAGTTCAAAGTGGAGTGTAACGTAGGCGCGCCTCAGGTGGCGTATCGCGAAACAATTGGCCGCGAGATCGAGCACACATACACCCACAAGAAGCAGTCCGGTGGTTCTGGTCAGTATGCTGAGGTGAAAATGCTCATCTCTCCAACAGAGCCGGGTGAAGGTTACTCGTTCGAGAGCCGTATTGTTGGCGGTAACGTGCCCAAGGAATACATCCCGGGCGTGGAAAAGGGTATCAACTCGGTCATGGACAGTGGTCCATTGGCAGGGTTCCCCGTGATCGACTTCAAAGTGGCTTTGCTGGACGGTAAATACCACGATGTCGACTCGAGCGTTCTGGCGTTTGAGATCGCCGCGCGTGCGGGCATGCGTGAAGGTCTGAAATTGGCCGGTGCGAAGCTTCTTGAGCCAATCATGAAGGTCGAGGTGGTGACACCTGAGGATTACACCGGTGGTATCATCGGTGACCTGACATCCCGTCGCGGGATGGTTCAGGGTCAGGATACACGCGGTAATGCGATTGCCATTGACGCGTTTGTGCCTCTGGCCAACATGTTCGGATATATCGACACATTGCGGTCGATGTCTCAGGGACGTGCCAACTTTACGATGCAGTTCGACCACTATGAGGCCGTGCCGCAGAATATCTCGGAAGAAATTCAATCTAAATTTGCGTGATCCGCAGGCAGGTAGCCTGCCGCCCAAACACGAAGGGAATATATAATGGCTAAAGCAAAGTTTGAGCGTACCAAGCCGCATGTAAACATCGGCACGATTGGTCACGTTGACCACGGGAAGACGACGTTGACGGCAGCGATCACGAAGCAATTCGGTGATTTCAAGGCCTATGACGAGATCGACGG
>CAKZTM010000017.1 GCA_937920555.1 uncultured Paracoccaceae bacterium
GGGCACCGCCTCCTCGCCTTTCAATGTTCCCCAAATATCCATATCGGGACGTCGCTCCAAACGACCACACCCGCGACTAACCCCCACCCACTCCGCGTTCACACATCATTAACCAACCTTACCAAACCCTCACCGAACGCAGGCTTAACCCCGCCCAAGCGCTCAATTTGTCATATCGATGTCATACAAGAGTCATACACAAGTCATACAAATTGATGCCATTAAGAAAGCCGCGTTAATCTTTGATTCGATTACCTTTTTGGCCCGCACCCCTCAAACACCTTGACCAAACCCGCCCCAACCCCCATATGACCTCTCAGGTTATCGGCACCTGCCGTCTGCATTTGGTGAAGCCGCTTCTTTTAAGCCCATGTTCAGATCACTCTGACCAGTGGCAACGCAGACACCCACTCTTTGCGTCAGATCGTGACGAATGAGGCTTATGATGACCAAAATACACACCATGGACCTGAAGGATCAGGCCAAACGACTGCGCAGCGCTTTGCAGGCATCGGGCAAGCCCGTCAGCCATGCACAGGCGTTGGAGCTTGTAGCCAAACAAAACGGCTACCGCGACTGGAATACCGCCTCCGCCATGGCGCCCGACACGCAGCCCGCCCCGTTTACGGTCGGCTCTGCCATATCAGGTACCTATCTTGGAAAGCCGTTCACAGGCCAGATCAAGGGGGTGGCCAAAAGCGGTGATCTTTACCGTATCACAGCGGTTTTTGATGAACCTGTGGATGTGGTGCAGTTTGAAAGCTTCTCGAACTACCGCCGCCAAGTGACTGCTTTACTTGATAAAACGGGTGTCACACCGCAAAAAACATCTGATGGTACGCCGCATATGCAGCTGTCGGCCTAAACTGCAAACCGCCCGGTCTATCTCGGGCGGTTTACCCCCCCGACCCCCGCATCACTTGACCCGCTCCAGCGCCGGCACAGCCTTGAGATAGGCCGCGATGGCCGCGCGATCCTCAGGTGTCAGTTGCCCGGTATTGGCAACCACATCGGTCATACTGCCACCGGCCACATCAAATTCCGGGGTAAAACCGCTGTTGAGATATTCGGCAATATCCGCCTCAGACCATGCGGCGATCCCGCTTTCATGTGGGGTGATGTTGGGGATGCTGCCCTTGCCATCCGGGTTCGGCCCGCCTGCCAACCAATTGCCCAAATCAAGCCCGCCCAAAGGGTTTCGGCTGGTGTGACAATCCGAGCAGTGCCCCAAGCCCTCCACCAGATAACGCCCCTTCATGACCATCTCATCTTCTGTCTCTACAACCCAATCAACCTTTAGAAACAAGAACTTCCAGCCCCCTAAGGAGCGGCGGATATTGAACGGAAAGCCCACCTCATGCTCAAGATTGGCGACAGCCACCGGCTCCAATGTGTCAAGATAGGCTTTGAGGTCCACAATATCGGCGACCTCGGCTTTGGCGTAGCTGGTATAGGGGAACGCCGGGAAATAATGCTGACCATCCGGGGAGACGCCATGTTTCATGGCATTGACCAGATCAAGCGCTGACCAGCCTGCTATTCCGTTCTCATGGGGGGATATGTTGGGGGCGAAAAATGTGCCAAAGGCGGTGACGAATTCAAGCCCGCCGCCAAGCTTCAGTTTGTCTTCGCCTTCCGCATCCGGTGCTGCATGACAGGACGCGCACCCGCCCGCATAGAAAATGCGCTCGCCACGCTCAACATCTCCGGTAAGCCCCGCCACAACGTCCGCATCGGCGAAATTGGGTCGGGTGATCCACCAAAAGACTGCCAGCCCGATCAAGCCAAGAAATACCAGCCATCTTATAAGACGTCGCATAATCCCACCTTAACAAATGAAAATCCCGAACACGATACGACGTGTCCGGGATCAATCCAAGTCAGCAATATCGCCTTGATATTGTTATCTTTTCTGACGGAAATCCTTGTGGCAGGCCCCGCAGGATGCGCCAACGCCGCCCATTGCCGCCTGAAGGGACGCCAAATCAGTGCCCGCCGCAGACGCCAACGCGGCCGCAGCCTCCGCCGCCGCTTTGCCTTTGTCAGCAATCGCAGGATAGGTCGTCCAGATGGCTGGAAGAGCCGCCGTTTTATCGCCAAGCGCCTCGGTATCAGACCCTTGGGGCCACATGTTGGATTGGTCCGCTGTCATCATCGCCAGCAGGCTGTCCGCCGCCGCCTGAGCCTTTGCGGCATCGTAATCCATGTCGCCTTTGGCCATACCACCCAAAGTTCCCAGATAATGCGCATATAGCTGCATCAGCGATTGCCGTGCCTCTACCGCCTTGCCCACGTCCTGTGCCATGGCCGCGCCTGCGAAACCAGTCGAAAGGATGACCGCCACAGCGCCCAGCTTGGTTCTAAATGTCATGATCGTATCTCCCGTTGATTGAGTGGTTTTCACAGCAGCCTAGCCTGTGCAATAATCACTTAACACTCCTTATTTTTGAGCAGATAATTGTGCGAAAACGAACAAGGTCGTCAATATGAAGCAACGCCTGAACTGGGATGACCTTAAATTTGTGTTGGCAGTGGCCCGCGCAGGCTCGGTTAATGCCGCCGCGCAGGCATTGCAGGTGAACCACGCCACCATCCTGCGGCGGGTTGCATCCTTTGAGGACGCCCATAACATCATCATATTCGGACGCGAGACCAAGGGCTATACGGTCACCGCAGATGCAGTCCCGATAATCGAGGCGATCCGCGCCGTGGAAAGCTCCATTGACGCTATGGAGCGGGTGATTGCGGGCAAAGGTGAAAACCTTGAAGGCAGCATCCACGTCACCTCCACAGACAGCCTGTGCCGCACCATATTGCCGCCGATCATCCGCAAATTTCACCAACTTCATCCCGATCTCAAGATCGAGCTTTCCGTCACCAATGCGCGCCTCAACCTTGCCAAACTTGATGCAGAGGTCACCATAAGGCCCGCCAAAGCACTGCCATCCGACCTTGTGGGCGTGAAATCTGTCGAAATGTCATTCGGGGTTTACGGCACGCCTGGCTATATCGCCCAAAATCCCAGCACCGACCTTGGCGCACATTGCTGGATGGGCGTCACGGACCTTCTGGGACGCTCGCCGGTAGGCACATGGCAGTCCCAATTGCCCAAAAACGCGATTGCTTTTCGTGCCGACAGCTTCGTTACCCTTGCGGATATGGCCGAAACCGGGATCGGTTTGGCGATGATACCCACCTGCCTTGCAAACCATTCCGAGACCCTGATCCCCGCCCCGCAATTTCCTGAAAAACTTGGCACAAACGTATGGGTGGCAGCTCACAAAGATCTCTATGACGTCCCGAGGATTTCGGTTTTGACCCGTTACTTCGATCAAGCCATCAGGCAATCACCACTGGCATGACTATTGGCCATTGACCTTGTGAAGCGCAAACCTCACTAATCGGCTCAGGCACAATTGCGCCGTTAAAAGAGAGGCCCCAGATGCCGGACCCCGCCTCGGGCGATCCTGTCCCTGTGGTGGCGACCGCACAGGCAGCACCGTTTCAATACGACAATGTTCAAGCCATCTCTTGGCTGCTCTTGTCTGTGTTTGCCTCCTCGGTCATGACCATTGCTGTGCGGGTGATGTCCTTTGATCTTGATCCGCGCATGATCGTGTTGTTGCGGTTTGGAATTACGGCCCTGCTGCTTTTGGGGGCGATTGCTGCACTCTCACATTTGCGCGCAAAACTAAGCTTTAGCAGGCGGAAACTGCATGTTGTGCGCGGGCTTTGTATGGCCGTATCAACCCATCTGGGCTTTTACGCGATCTCTAATATTGAGCTGGTCACTGTCACGGTCCTGTTTTTCATGGTGCCGATTTTCGCCACCGCCTTGTCAGGGTTCCTCAATGGCGAACATGCAGGCCCCCGTCGCCTTGCCGCCATTGCCGCAAGCTTCATCGGCGTGCTTTTGATCCTAAAACCGGGATATCAACCGCTTAACTTTGCGGTCTTTGCTGCACTTTTAAGCTCTGTCTTGTTTGCGTTCGCACTGGTGATGTCGCGCCGTCTGGCGGCCGCTGACGGATCATTCAGCGTGCTGTGCTCCAGCGTGGCATTCACCACACTGCTGTCGATCCCATTGGCCGCGCCGGTGTGGCAACTCCCTCAGACAGGTACAGTATGGATTGTGGTGGCCGTGCTGGTGGGGACAGGGCTGCTCAGGCTTATCGCAGACATTCAGGCCTATAAACTGGGCGAGGCCAGCGTGCTGGCCCCGATAACCTATCTGCGGCTTATCCTGATTGGAGCCGCCGCATATGTGATGTTTGACGAGGTTCCAGACGGGCTCGCGGTTTTGGGTACGGTCATTATCGTGAGCGCGGCGCTATATATCGCCCGCCGCGAGGCTCAGCTCAAAAAACAAAATTCGATTGAATCGAGAAAATAGCCGATTCAGACGACAGGCCGGGCGCCATGCGCAAACGCAATTCATGCGGGCCAAATGTGGGAAGCGTCAACTGAACCCCGACAATCGGCACAAAATTCCCGATCACCGGGTAACGGTCCCTGAACCGGTCCGCCGCATCAGGCGAGCTTGCAAACCCCATAAACGCACCAAGGCGCGGGTTGCGGGCTTTTTTCTCAAGCAAGTCGATCTCGAAATGGGTCAAAGCATAGCCGCTGGTCTCATCATCAGCGGTGCGAAATGCGCCCGCTTCAACACCGATTGAAAGTCGCGAGTCGCGAAACGGAGCTTCCGAGCCAATTCCGATACCCTTAGCATCGACACTGTGAAGGACCGTCGCGTAGTTATGGGCACGCGTGGCACCGATTTTCTCTGCAAACCCGCATGCCGAAAGACCGAGCAAAGCGCATGCCATAATCACGTACTTAATTTTACTCATTTTTTCCCTCATGCGTAATTACACAGTTAATTATTGCAAATTGTGACAATTCGAAGGCCTAATTAACTGATTTATCAACGTCTTGACTCCCAAAGTCTTGGTTAGAACACAAAATTCGACTGGAGTGAAATGATCGCGGATGACCGGCTCAGACCCGGTGCAAGACGGACACGAAACTCGTGGCGGCCGATAGTTGGTACAGTTGCCTGAAGACCTGCAACTGGAATGTAGTCACCAATGGAGGGGAATATGGAGTTAGAATTGGCAGCTTCCGAAGGGTATCTGGCATAGCCAGAGAAAAAACCGACCCGAAGCGCGCGGGGGCGCTTCGCCAGCATATCGCGTTCAAAATATCCAACTGCGTAAGTGCTTGTATTGCTGTTGGAATTCTCGAAAAAACCGGCTTCCACACCGGCTGACCATTTGGTGCCGCGCAAAGGCGCCTCGGAGCCTAGCCCCAGCCCCGGATTGGTCTCATTGAAATCTTTTGTGGCGTTCACATGCTCAGAGGCATGGCTGATCGTTCCGTAATTATACGCCTCGGTGCGGTTGATCATATCGGACAGACCACAGGCCGATAGGCTGGCAATCATCGCGATGCTGAGAATGAACTTGGGGCTTTTCTTCATCGTTGCGTGGTCCCTATTAAAAGGCTTTTCTAGCTTTGAGCGCCGCGGATATGGTTCCGTCGTCGAGATAATCCAACTCTCCACCAATGGGCACGCCTTGGGCAAGCGACGTGATTCGGACATTTGAGCCTTCAATCTGATCCACAATGTAATGGGCTGTCGTCTGGCCGTCGATAGTTGCATTCAAAGCCAAAATTACTTCCGAGATATTGTGCTGATGCACCCGCTCAACCAAACGCGGGATGCGCAAGGCGTCCGGCCCCACACCATCAAGCGCTGACAGAACCCCACCCAGAACGTGATACGTGCCTTTGAAAAGCGATGTGCGTTCCATCGCCCAAAGATCAGAGACGTCCTCGACAATACACATCTCGCCGTTCTGGCGCGCAGGATCATTGCAGATCGCGCAGGTCTCCAGCCCAGAGATGTTGCCGCAGGCCATGCATTCGCGCGCGGTGGCCGATACCTCGGCGATGGACTTGGCCAGTGGCTCCAATAGCTGCCCGCGCTTTTTGATCATCTGCAATACCGCACGACGGGCCGAGCGCGGCCCCAGCCCCGGCAGCCGCGCCATCAGGTCGACAAGCTGTTCAATCTCGCGACCGGCGCGTTCCTGCATCAATCTAAACCTTTAGAACGGAAATTTCATGCCCGGCGGCAAAGGCAGGCCTTCGGTCAGTTTGCCCATTTCCTCCGCAGAGGTTTCCTGCGCTTTGGACTGGGCATCTTTGATGGCGGCAAGGATCAAATCCTCGACCACTTCCTTGTCCTCAGGATTGAAAAGCGACGGATCAATGGTCAGGCCAGTGAGCGTGCCCTTGGCATTGGCGGTGGCCGTGACCATGCCTGCACCCGCCTCCCCGGTTACGGTGATATCCTCAAGCCGCGCCTGAGCGTCAGCCATTTTTGATTGCATCTCTTGGGCCTGCTTCATCAGCTTACCCATGTCACCCAAACCTTTGAGCATCGTTCAGTTCTCCTCAAACGGGTCCAACGGATCCCAATCATCATCTTCATCATCAATCGGCACAGCCATGTCGAACTCGTTGATGTCCTCAGGCGTTTTCACGTCGCGTATCTCTGCTCCGGGAAAGGCCATAAGAGCGGCCTGCACCAAAGGATGCGCCGTGGCCAAACCGATCAAATCACTACGAATGGCGGCGTTTTTCTCGGCAATCGTATCCCCGCCGCCATCAGGCACCAGCGAGACCACCCACCGCGCGCCGGTCCAGTTTTGCAAGGAGCGTTGCAAGTTTTGAGCAAGCGTCGCAGGGGCACCTTCGGCGGGCTGAAACTCGATCTGGCCCGGCTTGTAGCTGCGCAATCGCACCCAGCCTTCAACCTCTACCAACAGCTTCACATCTCGTTTCGAGCGAATAAGCTCGACCACATCCTCAAACCGCGCGTAGCGCGCAAGCGCCAAATCCGCCTGCGGAGCCGGTTCGCGCTCCACAGCTACAGCCGATGATACCACCTCCAGGCCGTGGCGCGCCGCTTTCGCACCGCCGCCGCCGCGACCATAACCACCCCCTTTGGGGGGCGTATTGGCAGTCATTGCAGGGCTGTCTTTGAGACGCCGCACCAAGTCATCGGGCGTGGGCAAGTCGGCCACATGGGTCAGCCGGATAATCGCCATTTCCGCCGCCATCATGGAATTGGGCGCTGTTCCAACCTCTTCGAGAGCTTTGAGCAGCATCTGCCACATCCGGCTGAGTACCCGCATGGAGATCTTTTCGGCAAAGGCCTGACCGCGCTCGCGCTCATCGGGGGACACGGTCGGGTCTTGCGCTGTTTCCGGCGAGATTTTCACCACGGACACCCAATGGGTGATCTCGGCCATATCTTTGAGAACCGACAACGGATCGGCCCCGGCGGCATATTGCGAAGCCAGCTCGCTCAACGCGCCACCGGCTTCACCGGCCAAAACCTTCTCGAACAAGTCCAGCACCCGGCCACGATCGGCCAAGCCCAGCATGGCCCGCACCTGATCGGCCCCGGTCTCGCCAGCCCCATGCGAAATGGCCTGATCAAGCAAAGATTGCGCATCCCGCGCGGAGCCCTCAGCCGCCCGCGTGATCAAAGCAATCGCTGCATCATTGATCTCAGCGCCTTCCAGTTTCGCGATACGCTTGAGCATCGTCATCATCTCTTCGGGCTCAATGCGGCGCAGATCAAAGCGCTGGCACCGGCTCAAAACCGTCACCGGCACTTTTCGGATTTCGGTCGTGGCGAAGATGAACTTTACATGTTCGGGCGGTTCTTCCAGCGTTTTGAGCAGCGCGTTGAACGCTGCGGTCGACAGCATGTGGACCTCATCGATGATGTAAACCTTGTAGCGTGCCGAGGCCGCCCGGTAATTCACACTGTCGATAATCTCGCGGATATCGTTGACCCCGGTGCGCGATGCCGCATCCATTTCTAGCACATCCACATGGTTGCCAGCTGCGATTGCACGGCACGGATCGCAGGTCCCGCACGGTTCAATCGTGGGGCCGCCCTGCCCGTCTTTTCCGATACAGTTCAGACCCTTGGCGATGATCCGCGCGGTGGTCGTCTTGCCGATGCCACGCACTCCGGTCATGATAAAGGCATGAGCAATCCGGTCCGCCTCAAAGGCATTTTTCAGCGTGCGCACCATTGCATCCTGCCCAATCAAATCGGCGAATGTATCGGGACGGTATTTGCGCGCCAACACTTGGTAGGTTTTCGGGCTTTCGGCCTCTGACAAAGACATATTCCTTCGGAGTGCGACTCAAGAAGGCAAACTAGGACTTGCGACGGGTATCGGCAAGCGGCTATCGCAAGCGGATGACAAGAGAAACCCAAGGCCATCTCGCCATGCTTTTGTTTGCTTCGCTCGTGGCGGGGTCATTTGCCTTGGGCGGATTGGTTGCAAATTTGATTGATCCGGTGGCCTTAACGGCCTTTCGGTTCTTGTTTGCGGCCCTCTTGCTGTCCGCGATTGTCATGGCCACGGGGCAGTTCAAACGCGCGCATCTGGCGGCCCCTTGGCGCTATGTGCTGCTTGGCGCGTCCATGGCGCTGTACTTTTCGATGATGTTCATAGCGCTCAAAACCGCGACGCCAATATCAACATCGGCCGTCTTCACCCTCACCCCGCCGATCTCAGCCATTTTCGGGTGGTTTTTGCTGCGCCAGATCACAACCAAATGGATCGCATTGGCCCTGTCCATCGGCGCTGTTGGCGCGCTCTGGGTCATCTTCAAGGCCGATTTTGCAGCGTTTTTGGCGTTTGACCTAGGAACAGGGGAAGCCCTGTTTTTCATCGGAGTGATCGGCCACGCGCTTTACGCCCCGTTGGTGCCAAAGCTCAATCGTGGAGAACCACCGCTGGTGTTCACCGCCGGTATGCTGATCGCAGGCACGCTGCTGCTGGGGATCGTCGGAGCCCCGAAGATCATTGCCACAGAATGGCTGAACCTGCCGGTCATCGTCTATGTGTGTGCGGCCTACCTGACCATTGTGACGACCGGTCTGACCTTCTTTCTGGTGCAGTATTCCGCCATGCGCCTTCCCGCGTCCAAAGTCATGGCCTACACTTATCTGATCCCCTCTTTCGTTATTCTGTGGGATGGCGCTTTAGGAAACGGATTTCCAGAATTGAAAGTGGCATTTGGAGTGGTGCTCACAGCTTTGGCGCTGGTTATGCTGCTCAGGCGGTAACGGGTGGATGTTGGCGGCACCCAACCCATGCATAGACTGCGCGCTGCATATCGAATGCGCCCTCAAAAAAGGCCGGCAGATCACGTCTGAACCCTCATTAACGTGTCAAAGAGATTTCCATCCGGTGCTCGCTTCCATTGGGGCCTTCAAACACAGGGCCGCTATCGGTCATGCCAAACGCGCGGTACATCGCAAGTGCCGACGCGTTTTCCGCATCCACAGCCAGCTTCAAAATTGCAGCTTCCGGCCATGCGTTTATCAAATGATCGACCGCCAAGCGAAACGCGAGATGTCCCAACCCCTGCCCTTGCCAAGGCGTTGCAATCTTCAGCCCATGGATTGAAACCACCTGCGGCAGGGATTTCATTGGCCTTTTAAATAGGGTCAAACCAACCGGCTCGCCTCCTAGCAGAAAACACAATCCAAGCACCTCGTCCTTGGGGGCATCTTCCCAATCCGTAATAGATTCCAAAAACGACTTGCCCAGAACCTCTTGATGTTCGGACACCTTCAACGCCCGTAGCGCGGCGAACTGCGCGGCCGTAATTTCGTTCAGAGTTTTAACGACCAAAACCCGGCTCATATTCACCGCCGCAAGTTTCTCTCAAAATGGGCACTCAACGAGTCTGTCGAAGCGCCCGCTCCAGATCATCGCGCAAAGACACCCGCTCTTCGGGGCTGAGGAAAGCGCCAAGCTCGATCTCACGTCCGTTGCCTTTGAGGGTCAGGTAGTTTTCGACCTTGCCATCGGCGTAAAGCTCCGTGCGGACCCAAAACGGGTTGGCATGCCAGCGCCGGGTCCGGCCCTTTGGATCAACCCGCTCGACCGTGATCAGATCGTCCCAAAGCTTCAGATCCTCATGTAAAGTACCATCCTTGTAGTTCCAGCGGATGAAGAACCAAAGCAGAAACAATGTGCCCAGCAGGAACGGCAACAGCGCCCAGCCCACTGGCGTGCCCATCAGCGGGATCAGTGGCAGGCAGAGCATCCCGGCTGTGAACCACAAGACTTTGCGAAAGCCGTGGGTCGGCATCGACCGGTTGGGCCAGATGGTCAGGGCGAATTTCGGCGGATCAGTTCTGGAAAACGCCTCAGAATCAGCAAAGGCCGAGGGTTCACCCCCGGCCTCTCCATAATTGTCATGGGCCGCACTCATTAGTGCTTTGGCGCTTTGTCCCACATGTCCTGCGTTGGCAGGATCTCAAATGTGTGGGCAGGCGGCGGGTTCGGCAGCGTCCACTCAAGCGTGTCTGCATACTCGCCCCAATACGCGTTTTCCTCGATCTTCTTGCCGTAACGCACCGTGTAGAACATCACACCGAAGAAGAAGATGAAAGAGAAGCCCGACAGGAACGCGCCGTAAGACGATACCTCGTTCCAAAGCGAGAATTGCTCAGGATAGTCGATGTAGCGACGCGGCATACCCTGACGGCCCAAGAAGTGCTGTGGGAAGAAGGTAATGTTTGCACCGATGAACATCATCCAGAAGTGCAGTTTACCGGCCCATTCAGGATACTGGCGACCGGACATTTTGCCGATCCAGTAATACATGCCTGCGAAGATACAGAAGACCGCACCAAGGCTCATCACGTAGTGGAAGTGCGCGATCACGTAGTAGGTGTCGTGGTAAGCCCGGTCGATACCCGCCTGTGACAGCACGATGCCCGTCACACCACCAACGGTGAACAGGAACAAAAAGCCCATGGCCCAAAGCATCGGGGTTTTGAACTCGATCGAGCCGCCCCACATGGTCGCGATCCACGAGAAGATTTTGATACCTGTGGGCACCGCAATCACCATGGTGGCGAGCATGAAATAAGCCTGCTGGGTGACCGACATACCCACTGTGTACATGTGGTGCGCCCAAACTACGAAGCCCAGAACACCGATTGCGACCATCGCGTAGACCATCGGCAAATAACCGAAGATCGGCTTTTTGGAGAAGGTGGAGATAACATGGGACACGATGCCAAAGCCCGGCACGATGATCATGTAAACCTCTGGGTGCCCAAAGAACCAAAGCAAGTGCTGGTAGAGGATCGGATCACCACCGCCATTTGGATCAAAGAAGGCTGTGCCAAAGTTCCGGTCGGTCAGCAACATGGTGATGGCACCAGCCAGAACCGGCAAGGACAGCAGGATCAGGAATGCGGTGACGAAGATCGACCATGCAAACAAGGGCGCTTTGTGCAGGGTCATACCCGGCGCACGCATGTTCAAAAACGTGGTGATCATATTGATCGCACCAAGGATCGAAGAGGCACCAGACACGTGCACCGCGAAGATCGCAAGGTCCATCGACATGCCCTCTTCGGTGGTCGAAAGCGGTGCATAAAGCACCCAGCCCACGCCCGAACCAAGCTGGCCGTTACCGCCGGGTGCCAGCAGAGAACACACCGCCAAGGTGGAGCCTGCCACATACATCCAGTAGCTCAGATTGTTCATCCGCGGGAACGCCATATCCGGCGCGCCAATCATCAGCGGCATGAAATAGTTGCCAAACCCGCCAAAAAGGGCCGGAATAACCACGAAGAACATCATCAAAATGCCGTGGCCCGTGATCATCACATTCCAAAGATGCCCGTTTGGAGTACATTCCTCAACCGCCGAGGCGATCAGAGACGCCCCTTCCATACACATGTACTGGACGCCGGGGTTCATCAGCTCCAAGCGCATATACATGGTGAACATCACAGAGATGAAACCAAGTATGGCTGCGGTTATGAGGTAGAGCACCCCGATATCTTTGTGATTGGTGGACATGAACCAGCGGGTAAAGAACCCTTGGGTGTGGTCATCATGTCCGTGAGCGGTTGCATCTACCATGCTATTCTCCTGAGACCTCAGTCATTATACCTGCACTCGGATCGGTGTTTCCGGGCGCATTTCGTGCTTTCTAATCCTTTGCCCCGATCACCTCAATGGGAATGATGGTCGCAGGGGCGATTATTCTTATGTGCAAACCTAGACCAACCCAGCTACAGATCAACGGCCCGGCAACTCTTTTTCCAACTCATTGGAATATTTGAGTGAAGGAATGCTTAAGGGCCGCATCCAGATCATGCATCTCCACAGGCAATCCAAGATCCACCAGACTGGTCACACCAAACTCGTTGATCCCGCAGGGCACGATCCCGTCGAAATGGCTCAGATCAGGCTCCACATTGATCGAAATGCCGTGAAATGCCACCCATTTGCGAATGCGGATACCAATGGCCGCGACTTTATCTTCGGCCACTAAGCCACTGGCCAAAGGCGGTTTCTCAGGCCGCTCCACCCAAACACCGACCCGGCCCGGGTCAACCTTCCCGACGATATTGAACTGACCAAGAGCGGCGATAATCCATGCCTCTAAGTGGTGCACATAAGCCCGCACATCGCGTCCCCGCTTGTTCAGATCGAGCATCAGATAGACGATACGTTGGCCCGGACCGTGATAAGTATATTGACCGCCGCGACGGGTGGTAAAGACTTCAAACCGGTCCGGTGCCAGCAAGTCTTCGGGGCGGGCCGAAGTGCCAGCTGTGTAAAGGGGGGGATGCTCCAAAAGCCAAATCCGCTCGGCGGCCTGGCCCGCGATCATGGCATCCACATGATCTTCCATGGCCGCCATCGCCTCTGGATACGGCGTCAGACCCGGAGATGTCATCCACTCAACCATCTGTATTTTGTCTCCAGAGCGGCCAATTGCCGTAAAGTCACTTTGTTGACGCGTGTCACTATTCTTTCGCGGTATTTATGGTAATCTTTGCTCCAGTTACACAGCAGAATTTCGCGATTATCAATTTAGGGGAGAATTTCATGGCGTTTTCAAGGACAGTTTCCGCGTTGATCGCAGCCACATTGATTGTGGTGCCCGTCAATCGCGCCGCCGCCGACGCAGGTGACGTGTTTGGTGGAATTGTTGGTGGCATTATCGGCGGCGCCATCGTGAACGAGGCCAACAAAAACCGCGCCAAGCCACAACAACGCACCGTGGTGCGACGCACAGGCATCTCAAGTGCGCAGCGGGCCGAGAACCGCGAAGTGCAAACGGCACTCAATTATTTCAGCTTCCCAGCAGGTGCGCCCGATGGCGCCCTTGGGCGACGGTCGCGGGGTGCGATCTCGCTCTATCAGGCACATATGGGCTTCACACCGTCAGGCTATTTGAACCCCTATGAAAAAGACTTCCTTCTGACCAGCTATCACCGAGCAATTGCCGGTGGTTATCAAACAACCCAACTGGTCGCGCAAAGCCCCAATGGCGTTCAGGGCCTGTTGCATGCTTACCGTGACGGGCGGGTGCCCGGACAACCGGTTCTACCCGCACCTGCGACAGCAGACACCACCGTTGTAGCCGCCGCGCCAACGCCGGCCCCTGCACCGGCCGCCCCAACGGTGCTTACATCTGCACCAACTGCAGAGGCCGCGACGGGCGCATTGCCCAACTTCATGGGCGGTGGTGATCAAGTGTCTTTGGCCAGCCATTGCAATAGCGTGAGCCTTGTGACCAACACCAATGGCGGATTTACCACCGCTGAGTTGGTGACCGACAGCACCCATGCGCTTAACGAGCAGTTTTGTCTGGCCCGCACCTATGCCATCGCCGAGGGCGAGGAGCTGCTGACCAAAATTTCCGGGTTCTCCAAGGAACAGATCGAGACCCAATGCGGCCAACTTGGTGCCGCCATGAAGGCGGAGATCACATCACTATCGCTCAAACCCAATGCCGAGGTCATGGCCGAAGTCTCCGGCTTTGTGCAAAAGAACAATGTCTCGCCTGCACAAATGCTGGGCACGGCCAAGGTCTGCCTGAGCGTCGGATATCGCACCGATAATATGGACGTAGCGGTCGGCTCCAGCCTGCTTCTGGTCGCGCTGGGCGCGCATCCCTATGCGGAGCTTTTGGGCCATCACCTCAATAACGGCTTTGGCGCGACACAGCGCCCCGATCTGGCAGTGGCATGGTACGGACACGCCATCGAGGCGCTAGAGGCCGGTGCGCCTGCGGTCTTCGCCCCCGGCCAGCCGGAGCGCACAGGTCTGCTGCGCAAAGCAGCCATGATGAGCGGTGATACGACACAAGGGGCCGCAGCCCTGCCAGCGTTTACCGTTCAGCAATAACCTCACAAGACACATGAAGGGGCCGGTGCGCGACCACGCATCGGCCTCTTTTTTTGTGCAACGCGATTTTCCGGCTTCACATCACCGATGGGCGTGGGTATAGACCCCTGACCAATTTAAAAGTGCGGTCGTGGCGGAATTGGTAGACGCGCAGCGTTGAGGTCGCTGTGGGGTAACACCCGTGGAAGTTCGAGTCTTCTCGACCGCACCAAATTTTCAGAACCTTTAGGCACCTTGTTCTGGCTTTTGGTGACACAGCCGACATTGAAGCCGCTTATGTGGCACACACAAATGCACCCCACCAAATATGGCCTCTTTGAGCCCTAGCTTACCCCGGCGCCCTAAAACCGCTGCACCTCCTCATGCCTTGGGCAGGACAGCATGTGATCGTTGACCATGCCCACGGCCTGCATAAAAGCATAAACAATTGTGGGCCCACAAAACTTGAAGCCGCGCTTTTTCAAATCCTTCGAAATCTGCGTTGACAGGGGCGTATAAGCCGGAACCTCTGACATCAACTCGAAGCGGTTCACAATCGGCGCACCGCCGACGAAATTCCAAAGATAGTTGTCAAACCCCTGCTCCGCCTCAATCGCCTGCCAAACCTTTGCATTGGTGATGGCCGCCTCAATCTTACCGCGATGGCGGATGATGCCCGCATTTTGCAACAAGCGCTCCACATCGCTTTGCGTGAACGCAGCCACAAGATCGGGATCAAAGCCCGCAAAAGCCTCGCGGAAAGCATCACGCTTCTTGAGAATTGTGATCCACGAGAGCCCGGCCTGAAACCCATCCAGAATGAGCTTCTCCCAAAGCGCGCGACTGTCCCATTCTGGAACGCCCCACTCCTGATCATGATAATCCTTGTAGATTTTGTCGTCCGTGTACCAGGTGCATCCAGTGCCGCTTTGCTCCATATTTCCCTCTTTTTCTGTTCTTTTTTCGTTTCAGTACAAAATGAGAACAAATTTCATGAAATTTACGCGATGTTCACCCTCCGCCCCCTAAAAGAGAACATACACTGTCCACCAGAGGAACGCACCATGTACCGCCTGAGCCAAACCGCCAAACACGCCGACCCTAGCATCGCAGTTGTTGCGGGAACAGACGCTGGATGCAATCCCGACATTCTTCGTTCCGTTGCCTCCGCCATTGCCGAAGATCGTCTGTGTGTTGCCTTCCAGCCGGTTGTCAGCGCCAAAAACTCCAAGATCCCTGCATTTCATGAGTGCCTTGTGCGCATTCGCGAGCGTAACGGCGAAATCACGCCAGCTGCACGCTTCATGCCTGAGGTGGAAAATTCCGATATCGGACGCCTTGTTGACCGTGCGGTTTTGCGCAAAGTTATGGCGATCTTGCGGGAAACTCAGCGGGTGCGCCTGTCCATCAACCTCTCGGCTAACGGGATTGGCGACATGGCATGGCTGCAAATCCTCAAAGATGCCTGCGCCGACAGCCCCTATTGCGGCGAGTTCCTGATTGTCGAGATTACAGAAAGCTCGATCCTGACCCTCACACCGGAAAAACTCTCATTTCTAAACGAATTGCGCGATCTGGGTTGCTCCATCGCACTGGATGATTTTGGGGCTGGTCACACATCCATCGGCAAGCTGGGCAAGTTCCGGTTTGATTTCCTCAAAATTGATGGCAGCTACATTCAGGATATTCTCAACAACCAAGACAACCAGTTTTTGCTGCAATCCATGGTCAGCATCGCCCGCCACTTTGAAATGGTCAGCGTAGCGGAGATGGTCGAAAGCCCGGAGGCCGCTCAACTTTTGGCGGATATGGGAATTGATTGCCTGCAAGGATATGAGTTTGGCAAACCAAGCCTGACACCGGATTGGCTCAGCCCGCGCGATGTTCCAACCGCCTGGACGCTTTAAGCCTAATCGCCGGCGAGCTTTGAAAGCTGCTCTTGCATCTGCGCAAGTTGTTTCTTCAGATCGTTCAGATCGGCCCCGTCCCCAGATTTCGGGGGCTGCTCCTTCGGGGGCTCCTCTCCGGCAGGCGGGGTGCCGACAAAGGGCGAGAACATCCGCATCGCCTTGTCAAACAGCTCCATATTGGTGCGGGCCATAGTCTCGAAATTAGCCAAGGCCGGATTATCACCAAAAGAACTTTTCACCTTCTCGCGGATCTCTTCCTGATTTTTGGTGAAAGTGTTCATGGAAGTCTCAAGATAGCTCGGCACAAAGCTCTGAAGCGAGTCCCCGTACAAACCAATCAATTGCCGCAAGAAGTTGGTGGGCAGCATGTTGTGCCCCTTGGCCTCTTCCTCGAAGATGATTTGCGCCAGAACGGAACGGGTGATGTCCTCACCGGACTTGGCGTCATTGACCACAAAATCCTCGCCCTCGCGAACCATCTCAGCCAGATGCTCCAAAGTGACATAGCAAGATTTGGATGTGTTATAGAGACGCCGGTTTGCATATTTCTTGATGATCACCACATCAGACGCGTTCGGCTCTTTGGCTTTTGCCACTTAAAATACCTCTTGAAAGACTTGCCACTGGGGCCGCGCTTAATCTACCCTAGCCGGACTGCTGTGCAACATTTTTTTGCAGTCGCGAAAAAGAGTTGAACACAATCGGGCGGGGGAGCCTAGCGTGACGCAACAAAAGAAAACCGAGCCGCCTGCCGCAACACAAGCCCCGTCAGAGGCCACAGCCGCTTTGATCCACTGGGAACGACAGGTCAATGAAATGGCCAGCGGAGTGTCGGCCAAACCCGGCATCAATCAGCAGAAAACCAATCCCTGACGTGCGACCCGGCTGCCCTGATCCACTCATATACTACCTTCATGCCGCAGCCCTTGCCCATCACCAAGTCATCGCGGCGGCAGGCCCGGAGGGTGGTACCCATTTGGACGGTCATCTAACCGCAGAGGCCCGCGCGCATCTGCGCGATCTCTGCCCTTGGGACATGGTGGAGGCATCCTGCGCCCGTTTGAAGGCGGCCCTTTCTGGCATTGACAAATGGCAGGCAGCGCCCGTGCGCCGCCCCGCCCCGACGCCGCCGGTTCTGTGGCAATCCGGCCCGGTACGGCTGCTGGATTACGGGTTGGATACGGACAAACCGCCCGTGCTCGTCATCCCGTCCCTGATCAACAAACCCTATATTCTTGACCTTATGGAGGATGCGTCATTTTTGCGGCGGATGGCAGCGTCAGGCGCACGGCCCGTGCTTTTGGATTGGGGCAACGCAACCGCCCCCGGCGCGCCGCAATCGATCACCGCCTGCCTGGAGGACGTGCTCCTGCCGGCGTTTGAGCATCTTGCATCCATATCATCAGGCCGCCCCGGACTTTTGGGCTATTGCATGGGCGGCACTTTGGGTGCCGGTCTCGCCGCACATTTAGGCGACCGGGTCGCGCGACTGGCGCTGATCGGTGCGCCGTGGGATTTCTCCAAACTGGGCGGTGCCGCAAAAGCCTACCGTGCGCACGCGGCCGAACTGGGGCCTGAGCGTTTGCGCCAAGGGCTTCGCGGCGCAGGTCACGCCTTTGGGGCGGTTCCCGCAAACCTGTTCCAACATCTGTTCGCCGCCATCTCCCCTATGCAAGTCGTCCAAAAATTCAGCGCCTTTGACGCACTGGATCCCACAAGCGCCAAAGCGCGAAAATTTGTGGCGGTCGAAGACTGGCTGGCCGATGCCACAGCCGTGGCCGCAGGTTGCGCCGAGACGATCTTGATCGACTGGTATGTGGAGAATCAGTGCGCAACCGGTCATTGGCGGGCCTTTGACGCGCCGGTTGATCCGGCCCGAATTACCTGCCCCACACTGATCATCACCGGCCAAAGAGACCACATCGTACCGACCGCTGTGGCCACAAGCCTAGTTCCGCTTATCCCCAATTGCCAACATGTACAGCTAAATATGGGGCATGTGGGGATGATCGTCGGTACATCCGCCCATGCATTGGTTGCAGACCGGATATCCGCATTTTTTTGACGTCAGGTGATGTAAATTGCTGCAGTGCAATGCTATATGCCGATCAGTACCAAACATTGACCCAGATCAACGCAATCGCTCCCCAACAAGGGCAGATCGATCAAATAGGAAGTTAGGAGACAGACCATATGACGAATGTTGTTATTGCGTCAGCCGCGCGCACAGCCGTGGGCTCGTTCAACGGTAGTTTTGCCAACACACCTGCTCATGATCTCGGAGCTGCCGTCCTCAACGCGGTGGTGGAGCGCGCAGGCATCGACAAGGCAGACGTCTCGGAAACTATTCTGGGTCAGGTTCTGACCGCAGGCCAGGGCCAAAACCCGGCACGTCAGGCCCATATCAATGCAGGTCTCCCGCAGGAAAGCGCCGCTTGGGGCATCAATCAAGTATGCGGCTCCGGCTTGCGCGCGGTAGCCCTTGGCGCCCAGCATATCCAGCTTGGCGACGCGGATGTTGTGATTGCAGGCGGCCAGGAAAGCATGAGCCTTTCCCCCCATGTGGCGCATTTGCGTGCCGGTCAAAAGATGGGCGATATGAAGTTCATCGACAGCATGATCAAGGACGGCCTATGGGACGCGTTCAATGGCTACCACATGGGAACGACCGCTGAGAATGTTGCCAAGCAGTGGCAGATCGGGCGCGATCAGCAGGACGAGTTTGCCGTGGCCTCTCAGAACAAGGCCGAAGCCGCTCAAAAAGCGGGCAAGTTCGCAGATGAGATTGCGGCCTTCACGGTCAAGACCCGCAAGGGTGACACAGTTGTGGATCAGGATGAGTATATCCGCCATGGCGCCAATCTTGAGGGCATGCAAAAACTGCGCCCCGCCTTTGACAAAGAGGGCACGGTCACAGCCGCCAACGCCTCCGGCCTCAATGATGGCGCGGCGGCCACCCTGCTGATGACTGCCCAGAATGCTGAGAAGCGCGGTATCACGCCGCTGGCACGGATCGTGTCTTATGCCACTGTCGGGCTCGACCCGACAATCATGGGTGTGGGCCCGATCTACGCGTCGCGAAAAGCGCTTGAGAAGGCGGGTTGGAAAGCCTCCGACCTTGATCTGGTGGAAGCCAATGAAGCCTTCGCCGCCCAAGCCTGCGCTGTGAACAAAGACATGGGCTGGGATCCGGAGATCGTGAACGTGAACGGTGGTGCCATTGCCATTGGCCACCCGATCGGCGCATCCGGATGCCGGGTTCTCAACACTCTGTTGTTCGAAATGCAGCGCCGCGACGCCAAAAAGGGCCTTGCGACACTTTGTATCGGTGGCGGAATGGGTGTGGCACTTTGTGTCGCAAGAGACTAATATTTAGTAATAATATTGCGGGGAGAGAATCTGCCCGCATATCCTCAAAACCGAACAGATAGGGATATAATATGGGACGAGTAGCACTCGTGACAGGCGGGTCACGCGGAATTGGCGCCGCCATCTCCAAATCACTTTTGGCTGACGGCCACAAAGTTGCAGCCACTTATGCGGGCAATGACGACGCTGCCGCGGCCTTCACCAAAGAGACCGGGATCAAGACCTACAAGTGGAACGTGGCTGATTACGATGCCTCCGCCGCAGGTATTGCGCAGGTCGAGGGCGATCTAGGCCCGGTTGATATCGTGGTGGCCAATGCTGGCATCACCCGCGACGCACCGTTTCACAAAATGACGCCTGAGCAGTGGAAAGAGGTGATCGACACCAACCTCACCGGCGTGTTCAACACCGTCCATCCGGTTTGGAGCGGCATGCGCGAGCGTAAGTTTGGCCGCGTTGTGGTGATCTCTTCCATCAACGGCCAGAAAGGTCAGTTCGCACAAGTGAACTACGCCGCCACAAAGGCCGGCGATCTGGGCATCATCAAATCATTGGCCCAAGAAGGTGCCCGCGCAGGCATCACCGCCAATGCAGTTTGCCCCGGCTATATCGCCACGGAAATGGTGATGGCGGTGCCTGAGAAAGTGCGCGAGAGCATTATCGGCCAAATCCCCGCCGGTCGTTTGGGCGAGCCTGAAGAAATCGCGCGCTGCGTGTCCTTCCTCGTATCTGACGACGCAGGCTTCGTGAACGGCTCTACGATCTCCGCGAACGGGGCACAGTTCTTTTCCTGACGCACATCCACACGACACTCGAAAACCGGCGCATCCCCATGTGCCGGTTTTTTTGTGCCCAAACGCCTCATCCCCAATTGCGGCATAATTGCCCTAATTTCTCTGTTATTTGGCCACATGCATTGCCCATAAAGAATCATGTCTTAGTGATTGCTGAGATTTCGGCATTGGCTGCGTCGCGTTCCCATTTTGGCGCAGTCAGGGTGCGGAAAAGGTCGACCGTGTATAAGGTCGGCCTTTTCTTTTTCCCGTAGGCCACTTATCCAAAACAAACACAAAACAAGGTCGAGGCTAAGCGCATGAAACTTGGTGTTTTGGAAACCGGGCCGGTGGTAGGCAGCCTCGTGGAGGCTTACGGCCCGTATACGGATTTCTTTAGACGCATGGTCACAAGCGTTGATCCAAGCATCGAAGTCCAAGGCTGGGAGGTCTATAATGGCGCCCTCCCGGAGCGTACCGATGTGGTTGACGGCTGGATTATCAGCGGCTCCAAATACGGCGCCTATGAGGATTTGCCTTGGATACCGCCTCTCGAAGCATTATTGCGCGATTGTCTGGCCGACCATGTCCCAGTTGCCGGGTTTTGCTTTGGCCACCAGATTTTGGCGCAAGCCGCAGGTGGCAAAGTGATCAAGTCCGACAAGGGTTGGGGCTTGGGTGTGCATGACTACGATGTGACCCGCAAAACCGCTTGGATGGCACCCGCATTGCCGCAATTCGCGGCGATCGCAGTGCATCAGGACCAAGTGGTTGAGGTGCCAAAGACCGCAACGGTCGTCGCCCGCTCCGCGTTTTGTGAAAATGCGGCGCTCGCTTACGGCGACCCGGACAATCCGATTGCCATCTCGGTGCAACCGCATCCAGAATTCGACAGTACATTCGTAGGTGATCTGATTGAGGCCCGGCGCGGAACGGCCTTTCCTGAAAGTGCCTCTGAGGCGGCGGAAAAGTCACTGACCCGCGAGATCGACAATGCCGCTTGGGCCAAATGGGTTCTGGAATTTTTTAAGCGCGCCCTGTCCAACAAGACGCGCCCTAATCTTTAAGTCAGCTTAACTGTGGCAGGCCGCTAAGATTGCGGCACCGAACATCGTTGGATTTCCTCTTTAAGTCGGAGTTTCTTGCGTTTGAGTTCGGCAATGGCCAAAGCATCGGAGCCCGGAGCACGCTGTTCATCCTCGATCACGGAAGACAGCTTTTGGTGTTTTTTACGGAGCTCGTCGACATGAGAACTCAAACCCATAGTATTCTCCTTCTTTTGATTACGACCAGTACAGATAGCGTTACACAATCAATCGATTCTGTCATTAATTTGACGTTAAAATACGCTAGGCTGTGGCCAATCTGTGCCTAAACGCCAGATCCTGAGGCATTTTGCGCGGCGCAACGGCCGCCCATAGCTGCGGTGCCATGGTCACCAAACCGCCCGAAACAATCGCCAAAAGCCCAAGGAGCGACACAAAACTGGGCACTTCGTTGAACCACAGATAGCCAACCACGACGGCCGCAATCAGATTGAAATACATGAAGGGCGACAACACAGACGCGTCCGTCCGCTCATAAGCGGCAACGGTCAGGAAATGCGCCCCGGCGGAGAAAACACCCAGACCAGCGATGCTTGCAAGAAGCGGCCAGTTCAAATCCGGCACACCGTGGAAAAATGCCATAGGCGCAACCAAAGCCGCCCCGATAAAGCACTGCACCGCCAAGGTACTCAGCGCGCCGCCAGTATCAGCCGAGCCGCGCGTGAAGGCCAGATATGCGCCCAGCAACACGCCACCTGCCAGTGCGAAGAGGGTGCCCAGCTCGATGCCTGCCGCCGGTTTTGCGATCAAAACCGCACCAACAAGCGACAACACTACGCCCACGACCCGCAACATCGTCAGCCGTTCGCCAAAGAATGCGACGCAAAGCAAAGTTGAAACGATCGGGGCAATCAAGAAACCGCCGACCGCATAGGCCATTGGCACCATGGAAAATGCCGTGATCAGACAGGTCATGGAGGCGACCAAAAGCCCCGTTCGGAACACTTGGCCCGCCCGTGCGGCTTTGGGAATATGGATCGGTTTGCCTAAAGCCCGCGCAATGCAAAGGGCCACGACCCCGCCTGCAAAATACCGGAAAAACGCCACCTGAAATGGAGAATGCTCTGCTGTGAGTTGTTTGGCTAACACGTCAACGCCGGGCGTGAGGCACATTGCCATCACCAGAAGTAAAACACCACTTTGCATACAATATCCATAAAATTAGACGAGAACTCTTAACACATATCACAATCTATAGTTGTACGCCAGTATGGGTTTCGGACCAAGAAATATTTGTGAAAATGGTTACTATAAGGCGTGACCGCAACGCAGCATGGCGATAGCGCGTTCGGAATAGTCCTCCGCGTCGTCAATATGGGTTGGATGACGATGCACAACAAAAGGTGGATGCAGCACAAGCGGCGTCCGCGATCCTTTTCGCGCGGTCACAATCACTCGCGATGCCGGCCGGTTGTCTCTTGAAACGATTGGATAAATCTCGATCTCTCCGCATTTTGGCGACAAAACCGCCAGCACATCGGTCAGGCTCTCGGCCAGATGAACCACCGATATAACTCCCTTGGGCGACAACCGTTTCACACCAATTTCGACCCAATTTGCAATGCAACCGGGGCCCGCCACATGTGAGATTTGACGCCCCTTATCCTTGGGCGGCGTTAACCTTTTTGTTTCAAAATAGGGCGGATTGGCGATGACATGGTCGAAACTTCTTTGCCGGACCGATAGCGGAAGATCGGTCACGTCGGCCTCTACCACCTCCAGCGTCAGATTGTTCTCAGCGGCATTTCGACGCGCCAAAGCCGCATATTCGGGCTGCAATTCAACCCCGGTCAACCCCAAACCCGGCACCCGGCGTCCCAGACACAATGACGCAACCCCGACACCGCAACCCAGCTCCAACACCGATTGCCCCGCCTCCGCGCGCACCGAAGCGGCCAGAAAAACCGGGTCCGTGCCCGCCCGATACCCCTCAAAAGGTTGCCAAATCTGCAAGCGCCCGCCCAGAAATGCATCCTGACTGAGAGACCCCGCCCGCATTAGCTCTGCCCAAGCTCAACATCATTGTCGCGCAGGATGGCACTGGCTTGGAAATGGTCTTCGCGCGCGACCATCATGCGTTTTGGGAAAAGGCCGATTGTCCCTTCCAACACACTCATGTGGACGTCCAAAACGAAGCACTCTATATCTTCCCCACGCAAGAGCGCCGTCGCAAAAGCGATGACCGTGGGATCGTTTGTGCGCAAAAGTTCTTTCATGGTTCACAGTCTTATGTGGGCTGTGGGGCGGGGTCGAGGCGAAGTTGATGAAATGGATGTGATGAGTTCAGAAAAAACCACGCCGCTCGACCAGATGCAGCGCAGTCTGGCCCAAAAAATGAAGGGGGTGAACGACCTTATCGCCACCCGTATGGCCAGCGAGAACGCCCCGCGCATCCCCGAAGTGACCGCCCATCTGGTGGGGGCTGGTGGCAAGCGGCTGCGCCCGATGCTCACCTTGGCCAGTGCCGCAATTTTTGGCTACCAAGGCCATGACGACGAGAAATTGGCAGCCACCGTTGAGTTCATTCACACCGCCACTCTGTTGCATGATGATGTGGTCGATGAAAGCGCCCAGAGACGCGGCCGCCCGACGGCAAACCTGCTCTGGGACAACAAGTCTTCGGTGCTGGTGGGCGATTATCTGTTTTCGCGCTCTTTCCAGTTGATGGTCGAATGCGGCAGTTTGCAGATTTTGGATATTCTGGCCAATGCCTCTGCGGTGATTGCCGAAGGGGAGGTTTTGCAACTTTCCGCGGCCCAAAATCTGGGTACATCCGAAGAGATTTACACCCGCGTGATCCGCGGCAAGACCGCGGCTCTGTTTTCAGCAGCCACACAAGTGGGTGGGCTGGTAGCGGGCGCAGGTGACCCCCAAGTGACGGCCCTACGGACGTATGGCGATGCTTTGGGAATGTCGTTTCAAATTGTCGATGACCTTCTGGATTACGGCGGAGCGACCTCCGATCTTGGCAAGAATGTCGGCGATGATTTCCGCGAACGCAAAATGAGCCTGCCGGTGATTTTGGCTGTGTCAAAGGCAGACGCGCCGGAACGGGCGTTTTGGGCCCGGGTGATTGAAAAAGGCGACCAGCGCGAGGGCGATTTGGAGGAGGCTTTGAGCCTGATCGCACGCCACGGCGCTTTGGAGGAGACGCGCCATCAAGCCACCCGGTGGGCCGCTCAGGCCAAGGCTGCTTTGGATCCTTTGCCCGCTGGTGAGATGAAGGACGTGATGGCGGATTTGACCGATTTTGTGGTCTCGCGGGTGACCTGAACCGGTCTTGCGATCACAAGGAGGCGCCAGCTTTCACCGGCGCGGCCACGCACCACCACAAAGGATTAGCCTCGGCAATGCCCGCGCGCGCGGCCAACGCATCCGCTTCATTGGCAAAAAGCCCGAAACATGTAGCTCCGGAGCCGGACATGCGGGCCAACTGACACCCGGACACGGCCTTTAAAGCTGACAAGACGTCGCCCACCACAGGCTCCAGGGAAATGGCCGCAGGCTCCAAATCGTTTCTTTGTGCGCTGATCCACCCGACAAAATCCTGACTTTGTGCGCTCATGGGCGGATTGACCGGATCGCTCAGCGCGCCAAACACAGCAGGCGTGGGCACACCAACGCCGGGGTTGACCAAGACCAACCAAAACTCCGGCAGCCCCTCAAACGGTGTCAGACGCTCGCCGATCCCTTGCATCCGAACAGCCGTGGAGCCCACGCAAACCGGCACATCGGCGCCAAGTGACAAAACATCGACCCCCTCCAGCGGCACATCCCAAAGCCGCGCCAATGCCCGCAAGGTTGCAGCCGCATCCGCCGATCCGCCACCAATGCCCGAGGCAACCGGCAATGATTTGGTCAAGTGAATGGCGGCACCGGCCCCGTTTGGCCGGACCAATTCGGCCGCTTGCAACACCAGATTATCCGCACCAGTTCCAAGATCTTGGGCAAATGGTCCGTCGATGGTCAACGACAGGCCGGAGGCCGCCTCGACCTCAATCAGATCACCAAGCTCAGGGAACACCACCAGACTGTCGAGCAGATGATAACCGTCCGGCCTACGCCCTGTGACATGAAGGCTCAGATTGACCTTCGCGCGCGCCAGTTCCGTAACGGGGTGCAGTGCGGCGGGCATTAATTGGAACCGGAGGCCGTCTCTTCTTCCAGCACAACATCCAGACCAACATCAATCTTGCGACGTATCCGTTCCGGATCGGCCTCATCGCCGGGCTCGAAAGACAGTGCGCGCTTCCACTGGAACACCGCCTCGGTTCTACGCCCGACCATCCACAAAACATCGCCCAAATGGTCGTTGATCACCGGATCAGAGGGCAATAACTCAACCGCCCGCTCCATGTGCGGAACCGCCGCCTCAAACTCACCGATTTTGTAAAGCACCCAACCCAAACTGTCGGTAATGTAGCCGTTATCGGGATCACCTGCGACCGCACGCTCGATCATATCGCGGGCCTCGTCGATCTTCATGTTCTTCTCAACCAGCGAGTAGCCCAGATAATTCAGAACCAGCGCTTGGTTGGGTTGCAACTCCAGTGCTTTGCGAAAGTCAGCCTCGGCATTGTCCCACTCGTCCAGACGCTCATAGGATATGCCGCGCACATAGAAATTACGCCACTCCGACGGGTCATCACCATCCGCCAAGGAAATCGCGCGCGTGTAGCTTTCCGCCGCCTCAGCGTAGCGTTCCTCGCGGCGAAATGTATCGCCCAAAGAGACGTGAATAAACCCGTCATCGGGGTAAATCCGGGCCAGTGCTGACAGGGCTTCAACCGCAGCGCCCACATTCCCAGACGACGACAATGCAGAGGCACGGCCCACCTCCGCATCCCGAAAGACGCCGGATGTGGAAGGCACTTTGTCAAAATCTGCAATCGCCAACTCATATTGCTGTTGCGCGTTCAAAATATCAGCCGACAATAACAACGCATCCACATAGTCGGGCCGAATGTGCTGCGCCAAACGTGCATAAAGCAGCGCAAACACGTCCGCATCTTCCCGGCTCAAGGCTGTGGCAAGGGTCAAAAATACCTCAGCGGCACCATCAGCCGCAGAGCTGACCGCATCAAACTGGACCTCTTCACCGCCGACAATCCGTGCCCGCAATGCGACAAGTTCCGGGTCAGACGTCCCAACCGCCTCGTCAATCAACACAACCGCATCATCGCGCCGATCCAACTGCAACAATACCTGCACATGCGCCACCAAAGACGCGCGGCTCACCCGTAAGGGGCCGCTGTCATCACCGTCAAATATTTCCGCGGCACCATCAAAATTGCCCGCAAGCGCCAAGACCAGCGCCAGGTGATACTGGCCAAGCGGGCCAAACCCGGTATCTTGCCCCAGACCCTCAAAATGGGCCTGCGCCGCCGCCGTGTCGTCAAGCCCGGCGGACGCCCAACCCTTCAACAATCCCAACAACAGCTTATTGAAGCCAAACGCCTCGTCGCCCAGATAGGCCATCGCGCTTTCAAAATCATCTCCGGAAATCGCATCGGCCACCAAAACCAGCCCCGCGATTTGCCGATCGGCCTCCAGCGATGACAGCCGCTTGGCAAGCGGAATGGCGGTCTCGTAGGTGCCGCCCACCACATTGTTCATCACCGCATTTTGCAACAGGTAGGTGTTGTCTTGATCTTGCGCGACCGCTTGGGTGAAAAACTGCGCCGCGGTTACATAATCATTCCGGTAAGAGGCCTGAACGGCCGCCAGATACGGACCTGCTAGGCCTTCGGCCTGCGTTACCACCGGGACAGTGAGGGTCAATGCCGACCCCAATACGATTGCTGCGAGGCCGGGACATTTGAACTTGAACAAGAGACACTCCGTTTCGGTGAGATAGCGTATAGCAGACAGACGTTTGTACCGTTGCCGCGTTGATCCGGTCAATAGACAGCGCGGTCACCGTGACGTGATGATAGGCACCGCGTCACATATTTGGATAATTGGGCCCTTCACCACCTTGTGGCACAGCCCAGTTAATATTTTGCGACGGATCTTTGATGTCACAGGTTTTGCAATGGACGCAGTTTTGCGCGTTGATCTGGAAGCGGGGATTGCCCGCGTCATCGCTCAACACCTCATAAACACCCGCCGGACAATAGCGCTGCGCGGGCTCAGCATATTTCGGCAAGTTCACTCCGATGGGAATGGACGCATCTTTCAACTGGAGATGGCTGGGCTGATCCTCCGCATGATTTGTCGCCGAAAAGCTCACATTGGTCAGACGATCAAAGCTCAAAACTCCGTCAGGCTTTGGGTACTCAATCGGCTCGTGGCCAGAGGCCTCCTCAGTCGAGGCCGCATCCGTCTTGCCATGCTTGAGCGTGCCAAAGAGGTTAAGCGTGGTGATATTGGCGAACCACATATCGATCCCCCCGCCCATCAGCGAGGCCATCAGACCGTATTTGGACCACAGCGGCTTTACGTTGCGCACCCGCTTGAGGTCTTTGGCTATGGGCCCCGAGCGCAAATCCGTCTCGTAGGCGGTTAACTCATCGCTGGCCCGCCCCTCCGAGATCGCCGCAAACGCCGCCTCCGCCGCAGCCTTGCCAGAGAGCATCGCATTGTGATTGCCTTTGATGCGCGGCACATTCACCAGCCCTGCGGAACATCCCAAAAGGGCGCCGCCGGGGAAGACCACTTTCGGGATCGACTGCCAGCCGCCCTCGGAAATTGCCCGCGCCCCATATGCGACCCGCTTGCCGCCCTCCAAAACCTTCGCGATCTCAGGGTGATGCTTCCAGCGCTGGAACTCCATGTAAGGGAAAAGATGTGGGTTCTTGTAGTTCAGATGCACCACAAAGCCCACATAAACCTGATTGTTTTCAAGATGATACATGAACGAGCCACCACCGGCGTTTTTGCCCAAAGGCCAGCCCATGGTATGTGTGACCTGCCCTTCCTTGTGGTTCTCCGGCTTGACTTCCCAAATCTCTTTCATGCCAAGACCGTATTTCTGAACATCGCTGTCCTTGGTCAGATCGTATTTGGCAATCGCCTCTTTGGACAGGCTGCCACGCACGCCCTCGGACAAGAACACGTATTTGCCGTGCAGCTCCATGCCCGGCTCATATGAGGGGCCCGGCGTACCATCGGGGTTTTTACCAAACTCGCCAGCTACCACGCCTTTGACTTCGCCGTCAGCGCCGTAAACCAGCTCAGAGCAGGCCATGCCCGGGAAAATCTCCACGCCCAGCGCCTCGGCCTGCTCGGCCATCCAGCGGCAGACATTGGCCATGGAGACGATGTAATTGCCGTGGTTGTTCATCAAGGGCGGCATCGGGAAGTTGGGCACTTTGAACGACCCCGCCTCCCCCAGCATCAAGAACCGGTCTTGGGTCACTTCGGTTTTGATCGGCGCACCGCGCTCGCGCCAGTCCGGGATCAGAGCATCAATGCCGCAAGGGTCCAATACCGCGCCCGACAGGATATGAGCGCCCACTTCCGAGCCCTTCTCCAAAACCACGACCTGCATATCTGCATCAAGCTGCTTGAGACGAATGGCCGCCGACAGACCGGCAGGCCCTGCGCCCACGATGACAACATCATACTCCATGGATTCACGTGCAATATCGCTCATCGTCAACTCCTGCTTTGCCGGGCTCAAGACCGTCCAGATTATTCCTCAATCTGCCTATCGCCCGCAGGCTTTCACGTCAATCAGGTCAGAAAAGATGTAACCTGTCGCAGATCAGGCTATTTGCGCTTTGGCACCGTCTGACGCAGTCGCAGCGATACCTGCGGATTTGCGACGCAAAACCGCCCAGGCAAGTACGACCACAACGATAGAAACATAGCCGTCCACCGCATAATGCAGCCCCGACAGGACCGAGCCCAAAAGGATGAAACCCAAAAAGCCAAGCCCGATGGGGGCCAGCAGACGTGAGCGTTCCCAAAGGTACAAACAGGCTAATGTGGCCACACCCACATGCAGGCTTGGGAAGGCCGAAATGCCTGATGATACGCCCTCATAACCTTCCATATTCACCACCCAAAGCCATTCGCGCATGATGCCCATCAGGCTCGACGTCTCAGATGGAGAGGCGAGGATCGCCATCAACGCGGGGAACTCGTCAGTGCCCAAAAGCCGGTCATAAAACACAGGGCCCGCGGACATAAATGTCATCGCCAGCACATTGCCCAAGAAAATCCAGGTGAATAAAAACAGCGTGAAAAATCGTGCCACGCGGGCCCGGTCGCCGTCAAAAACCACAAGAAACATCGGCCCCACAATGGCCGGCCATGCCCATAATTTGAGGTAGATGTAATCGACAATCTCAGTACCAAGAGGGGCGCGCAGCCCCTCGATTAAACTCCAAGGGTCGTGGCCCAGATGCAAAGCCCGGTCAATTTCCATAAACATCGGATCGGCCCAATAGGGGACCACATAGGGCATGGTCGATTTGAACATCGAAAAACCCCACATGAACAAGACACAGCCCAGAAAAGCGAGCCCCATATCGGTCATTTTTTCGCGATCTAAAAAAGCCCGCGTCAGCACAAAAGCGGCCAAGACGGCAAGGCAGATAAACGGCATATATCGCCACAGATTAACCCAATGTCCTTCCGAGGTGTTGACCATCGACATCATAAAACCGGCGCCTTTGGGATGAACGAAATAGGTCAGCCCAGCCGAAAACGCCGCATAAGCGAATGAAATAACCATAAATTGCTTTACAGTCGTGCGGTGCATAAACGTCATCCAGCCCAAATTTTCGCAAGCGTGTCGCTTGTATATTAATCCCTATGACACTAGAATCGTGTGAAAATGTGGCAAACACATGAAAAAAGAAGCAGGCAAGGCGAGTTTACAACATGGAAAAAATCCCCCTGACCGCAAGGGGCTTTAAAGAGCTTGACGTCGAGCTTAAGCAACTAAAGTCCGTTGAACGCCCTGCCGTGATCCGCGCCATTGCGGAGGCGCGCGAACATGGTGATCTGTCTGAGAATGCAGAATATCACGCCGCCCGCGAAAAGCAGAGCTTTATCGAGGGCCGCGTCAAGGAGTTGGAGGCGATTTTGGGCCTCGCGGACGTCATTGATATCTCGAAAATGTCCGGCTCCATCAAGTTTGGCGCCACCGTGACACTGGTGGATGAAGATACGGACGAGGAGAAAACCTACCAGCTTGTGGGTGAGCCGGAGGCGGATCTGGAACGCAACCTGCTCAATATCAAATCCCCCATTGCCCGCGCCCTGATTGGCAAAGAAGAAGGCGACAGCGTCGAAGTGCGCGCGCCCGGAGGGGCCAAAAGCTACGAAATTCTAACTGTAAAATTCGTGTAACAGGCAAATATAACGAGTTTTTGAGGCGATTGAGGTCCAAATAAAAAAGGAAAATGGGACCATGGAAACCGAGCAAGCCCTTCCCAAGAAGGCTCTCTTTTCGTTTGACTTTCTCCCCCATAAAACAGCCACCGTCGAATATCTGACCGCAGGCTTCGTCACGGTTTTGTGGCTGGCAGCCCTATTAACTTATGGCGCTGGATATTTCGGCCTGTTTGGCGGGGTTGAGGGGCAAAAAGAGGCGCAATTCCTCGACGTCATTCTCTATTTTTGCGCGCTGTTGATGCCGCTGATGTTTTTGTGGCTGGGCGCCTATATGGTGATCAAGACCCGCCAAATGCACGAAGACGCACAGCGCCTGAAAGCCTCCGTGGAGACGCTGCGCAGCGCGGTTTCTCTGAACTCTCCGGCCACAAGTGCGGAAGTGGTACAGGCCATCAGCGACGCGACCGCCGCTGCCATGCGGGCCGAGCAAAGCCGGATCACAACCCAGTTTCGCAATCTATCAGAGCAGCAAACCAAGATTGAAACCGCAGTGCGCACGCTTTTGAAGGCGCGCGGACAAGACCAGCAAGTTATCTCGCAACTGGTTGAGACCGCGCAAGACGTGGCCCGTCAAGCGGGTGCTGCGGAGGTGCGCGACACCAAGCTGTCGAAAATGACCTTTGAGGCGGTCCATGGCGCGGATGGGCAAGAAAATCTGCCCTTCGATTCTCTTGAGGCGCTGGCCAGCGAAGAAGTGTCATGGACAGAGCTCATTCGCGCCTTGAACTTCCCCGAAGATGAAAGCGACCGCGCAGGATTTGACGCGATCAAGAAAGTGCTGCCGAACCGGACTGTGGCCCAGCTGTTGCAGGCGTCAGAGGACGTGCTGTCAATGCTGGCGCAAGAAGGCATCTATATGGATGATCTTAGCACGGACACGGCGGACCCCTTGTTGTGGCAGCGGTTTGCGCGTGGCGCCCGTGGCGAGGAGGTCTCGGAAATGGGTACGATTGTCGATCAGGCCGCTTTGGCTTTGGCGCGTGGTCGGACACGGGCTGACAATATCTTCAAGGATGCGTCGCACCACTTCCTGCGCTTGTTTGACCGCTTTTTGCAGGAGTTTCTGGATCAGGCCACCGATACGGAGACAAAAGCACTGGCGGAGACCCGAACGGGTCGCGCGTTCCAGCTTTTGGCGCGGGTGTCGGGGACGTTTGATTAAGCCCCGCATGCGCCCCATCTAAAGCGTTGGCCAGTTATTCTGGATCGCGTAGTTTGATACTGAGCGCGACGATATCCAGTGGCCTGACCGGGCAGCGTCCTAAAAAGGCGTTGCAGATTTTAAGAACGCTGCTTTAGCATCAAAATCACAAAGGCACCCCGGGGCATGTCTCCGGCAATCCAGCCGTGTGCGGATGCGCCCGGCAAGGCTCTGTGCCCAACTCGGCACGGGCCTGACCGCCGACCACAGGCGGCCGGTGGGCAGGTGATTTTCCCTACCATATCCCACACCGCAAACGTTAACATTCCTTCAAATTTCCTATCATTTACAATGCTCTAAAACCTTAACAACTGTGCTACTGTGCTAGCACAGTAGATTTGGTGATCTGCCCAAAACAGCGCCCACGCGCCCGGCACAACAAGAGCGATCACCTCAGCACAAAAATGAAAAACCCGGCAGAGCGCACGCGCCCAAAAGGAAGGGCACCCGAAAGCTCAAACCCAAAAACAACTGGGAAAAATTCAGCCAACAGCGCGGTCAAGAGGCCCGTTATCCCTTAGAGCGTTCCGCTTTAAACCCGGCATCACCGAAAGCTGTCTGCGATCAAAGATTTCAACGCGTTAGGGGATGCCTTATGCCTCAAGTTAAAAGCAAGACGCTTTAGCCCCAACCAACCGCGTGGGACAACGCACACCTGAGCGACGCTCTAAATTCCGAACTCCGAAAACGGAATATAGCGGACCAAATCGCCGCGCCCAACCGGCCCTTGATCATGGGGCAACGCCACCACCCCATCGGCCCAGCCCAAGCCGGTCACCCGCCCAGAGCCCTCGGACGCAAACACCTCAACTTTGTCGCCACGACGCCGGGCACGGAGATATTCCTCGCGACCCGGCTTTTTGACCTTCTGAAAATCCGCCCTTAGATCAAATCCCAAAGGTTCGTGCCAATCCGCCCCGCTGAGCACCCGCAGCGATGGCCGCACAAACACAAGCGCGCACACAAAAGCAGCCACCGGATTACCGGGCAGCCCAAACACAGGCGCACCGTCCCAGACCCCCATCGCCAAAGGCCGTCCGGGCTTGACCGCAATGCGCCACGTATGAAGTGCATCGGCCTCAGCCAGACACGACGAAATATGATCCTCATCCCCGGTGGAGGCCCCACCAGATGTCACAATCACATCCGCCCCAGCCGCGCCCTGCCCCAGCGCCTCCAGCACCGCAGCACGGTCATCTGGCACACGGCCCAAATCAACCACCTCGCAGCCCCAAGCATCCAACAATGCGCCCAACATGGGCCGGTTCGCATCAAAAATCTGGCTGGGGCCGGGGGTCGCGCCCACCTCCACCACTTCCGAGCCTGTGGACAACACCGCCACCCGCAACCGCTTGCGCACATGCGCCTCCGCCACACCAGCCGAGGCCAACATCGCCACATCGCCCGCACTCAACACCCGCCCCGATGCCACCAATGTGCCACCTTCGGAGATATCCTCACCCGCCGCACGAATATTGGCACCGGCCTTGAGCGCTACATCAAAGGCAACCCGCCCATCCGTGAGCGTCACATCCTCTTGCAACACGACCGTATCAACGCCCAAAGGCGGCGCGGCCCCGGTCAAAATCCTGATCGCGGACCCTTCAGGCACAACGCCCTCAAATGGCGCACCAGCCGCTGAGCGCCCCTCCAGCAATGGCAGCCCGTCAGGCGCCCCCGGCAAAGATCTGTGATCAAACCCATAGCCATCAATCGCAGAGTTGGAAAATGGCGGATGATCCCGCAAGGCCACCACATCCTGCCCTAAAACACGACCGGGCAAAGCCGCCAAGCGTGCGACCTCCACCCCCGTGACCGGCTTCAATGTAGTGCGCAAATGGGCCAAAGCGTCGGCCACCGGCGTCCAGTTCACACCTTGCGGCAGCGCAAAACAATCATTGGGAAGCCGCTTGCTCACGTGCCGTCCTGACTTAGAATAAACGCCGCAATCGCAGCCGTGTCATCAAGATCAAACACAGGCACCGCCAGCCCGGAAAGCGCCACATCACTGGCCACAGCCCTGATCGTGGCATCACCCGGTGCAATCAAATCCTGCCCCGCATCCGCCCGGTGGGTCTCGATCTTGGGATGGCCCTCGCCCTTGTAGCCCTCAATCAGGATCAAATCCGCAGGCGCCAAACGCCCCAACAATTGGTCCAAAGACGGCTCAGGCGCGCCGCGCAACTCCTCCATCAACGCCACCCGCTCGCGCGAGGCAATCAACACTTGGCCAGCACCCGCTTCCCGGTGCCTGTAACTGTCACGCCCCACATGATCCACATCGAAAGAATGATGCGCATGCTTGATCGTCGAGACCCGCAATCCAGAGGCCGAAAAATGCGCCACAAGCCGCGTCACCAACCCGGTCTTGCCCGTGTTCTTCCAGCCCACAACTCCAAAGATGTTCACAAACCAAACTCCGCCGCGTAACTGCGCGCGGTCAGCATATCACCGGGCGTATTCACATTGAAGAACGGATCGAACGGGTCGGGATCATAAACCACCTCCGCCACCCCGTGAAGATTGGCCCAAGCGACAATTTTGCGGGTGCCCGCAGACAGCGCCTGCTCCAAATCATCCGCCAAATCCACGGGCCACAGCCCAAAGGTGGGCTGGCGCAAAATACCGCGCTCAGGGTCACGGGTGGCCGCCAGCACAATCGGACCGGATGCGACCACCATTCGCGCCACCAGATCGTCGGGAAAAAACGGCGTGTCAGCAGCGACCGAGGCGATATGCGTAAACCCCTGATCCGCCGCCCAACGCATTCCCGTCAAAACACCTGCAAGTGGGCCGGGAAAATCATCCAAAGTGTCAGACAAAACAGGAAGGCCAAAACCGGCGTAACGCTCCAATTCGCGGTTGGCGTTAATCGCAACGCACTCCACTTGCGGGCTCAGTCGGCGCAATACGCGGTCCAGCAGCGTCTCTCCGGCAAGCTCCAAAAGCGCCTTTTGGCCACCGCCCATCCGGGTCGCCTGCCCTCCCGCAAGAACAAGCCCCGCAACCCGCGTCAAGCGGTGTGCCCGCGCCATTTCTCGATGGCCACAAGCACATCATCCACCGTCATGCCGTCGGGCAACTCATCAGCCAAAACCGGAATAAAATGCTTGTTGTCCAGACGCAGCCCGATCCCCTGAGGCGTTTTGACCACCCGGTGCACAGTCTTCCACGCCACAAATTGCGCAAAATGCTTGGAGGTACAATGCACCCCTTCTGCGTCCAGCGTCACGTCAATCGGACCCTTGTTGTAAACTTCCTCTTCCTTCTCCACCTCCACAATCGTCTCGTGGAGCCGGTTGACCAAAACACCGCATAAAAACGCCGCAGCCAACCCCAAAACGATACCGGCCCAGAACACCAAAGGTGCAATCTCGATCATCGCCGGATGAAGCTGTATGAAAAACCCGCCATATTCACGCATGGCGATCTTCACAATAAAATAAAGAAACAAAAGCATCACCGCGATCCCGAACAACTCGGTCGCTGACCGCCATTTGCCGAACACATATTTTTGCATGAACCGGCTTTCCGCACTGTCTGGATCATACGCATATTTTATCGGCATCACTGCATCAGTCATCATTTCAAGCCCCCGCTTGATGTGCGAACGTCTGTAGCTCGGGCATCCGCATCCCGAATTAATCTGTCAGCGCCCGACAGGCAGTAAAACCGCTCCCCGCGCATCCGGCCGATCAACGTCAGACCAGATTGCAACGCAAGCTCCACACCCCAGGCCGTAAAGCCCGAACGTGACACCAAAGCCGGTATCCCCATCAACACGCATTTTATCACCATCTCCGAGGTCAACCGGCCCGTGGTGTACAGTATCTTGTTGTCCGGCACGACACCGTTCATTTGCATCCAGCCCGAGATTTTATCGACCGCGTTGTGACGCCCCACATCTTCCATGTAGACCAGCGGGCGATCTTCCTCACATAGCACCGTGCCGTGAATGGCCCCGGCCTCCAAATAGAGCGAGGGCGTGGTGTTTATCTCACGGGCCAAAGCATAAAGCCACGACGTGCGCACCGGTGTGGGGGGAAGGCTCACACCCTCCATACCCTCCATCATGTCGCCAAAAACAGTGCCCACCGCACAACCCGAAGTGCGGGTCTTGCGCTTGAGCTTTTCCTCGTAATCGGTGGCGCGCTTGGTGCGCACAACCACCGTCTCGATATCCTCGTCATACTCGACACCGGTGATGACATCATCGGCCAAAACCATGCCCTGATTGCGCAAATACCCGACCGCCAAAAGGTCAGGATAATCGCCGATGGTCATCGCTGTGACGATCTCTTGGGAATTGAGGAATATGGTCAGGGGCCGCTCCTCGACCACGGAGATAATCTCCGTCTGTCCGGTATGCGACACAGCCTCTACGGCACGCGTAAGACGCACATTGGTTGGGTCTGGTTTTATGACGTACTGCGCGGTCATGCCTTACGGCCCTTATTATGAATTGGAGGTTTACTGACCTACTCAATACCCACGCACAAGACCCTCAAAAACATGTTTTGTGGCCAATTGCGGCAACTCTGTGGCAAATGGCGGAATTCCTGACCAAATCAGCAAGAAACAGCCTATATGCCTATGTGGGGGTTTGAAACGCGCCGGTAAACTGCATGAAATGTTCGAATAGTGCAAACCGTTATCCGGTACATCCGACAATTTCAACGCTTTGGCCATCATTGAGCAAGGTGAATTTCACCGCCGAGCGATCAAGGGTCATAGCGCCCGTGCCGTAATACTGAAGATCCACCTCAACGGCCATTTGCGAGCCCGACACAGAGTGATCCGCAGGCGACGCCCAGATAAGATCCGTACCGGTTTCCACGACCACCACCCGGTGGGACGGGATATCGCGATCAAATTTCAAGGTGCCGCTCAGCACAAAATCTTCCCCGTCCGGGGTCAACCGGCAAGTAGAAGACACATGGCCAAGGGACGATGCAGGCGCAGAGCGCCGCGCCAAAGCGGTATTGATCACATCTTGATTGTGCACCGCGCCCACGTCGACACTCAACGCCACATCAGAATGGGCCGGCACACAAATCTCTTCGCAAACGCCGTAATCCATCTTCAAACGCATGGTCATGGAGCGGCCCTCAACTTCCGGCCGAAGCAGGATCGGCAAAATCAGCTGATCCTCATAGCCAATAACCCGTACCCCTTCCGTGTCCATAATATCCGGGGATGGCCAAAAATACCCGACCTGTGCCAGATTGTCAGAACGGCTCCAATCAAAGAGCGGCGCAATCCCTGCATCTCCGGGGGCACGCCAATAGGTTTTCCACCCCGGCGCCAAATCGATCTGAATGGCCGCCATGTAAAGGCCGTCAGCACGCGACCAGCCGGGAAGAAGCGTCAACCGCGACACTTCATCAGCATTTGTTTGGGATACGGCAGGCACGGCCAGGCTCAAAAGTGTGGCTGCACATAGGGCAGCGCGGGTCAGGTAAGATATGATCATGGGACCCGTATAGCGATGAATTTGTAACGGCGCAGTAACAAGGCGGCGATGAATTGCAATAGTTGTGGATCCGCTACAAGGGCACCGGCCCGTTCACCCGATCGCCGTCTCAATCCGGTCCAGAAGCTTCATCCAGCCAATGGCCAGCCCCTTGCCCAACATTTGGGAGCCGCGAAACCGGATCGGCCGCACAG
This sequence comes from uncultured Paracoccaceae bacterium, assembly GCA_937920555.1. Lineage (GTDB taxonomy): Bacteria > Pseudomonadota > Alphaproteobacteria > Rhodobacterales > Rhodobacteraceae > CAKZTM01. Next base: position 37,624 of record CAKZTM010000017.1, read on the forward strand.
GCGTCACCGGAAATGGCAGGCTGTCAGGTGCGGCCCCCAACACGCGCTCGGCAAGCACCCGCCCCATAACATGGGACATGGCCACTCCGCGCCCGTTATAGCCAAGCCCGACCAAAAGCCCCGGCTTGGGCTCATGCAGATGCGGCAACCGGTCTTGCGTGATGGCGATTGTCCCGCCCCAGCGATAGGACCAGTCCACACCGCGCAGTTGCGGGAAAATGCGCATAGCATCCTTGATGAGCCAATCATGTCCGACGATCTCACCGGCGCGGTTCATTTTACCGTGGCCGCCAAACACCATCCGGTTGTCCGGTTCGCGGCGCGCATACATAATCACCCGCCGGGTGTCGGAAATGGTCTGACCTTTGGGCAAAATTTCCCTGATGACCTCGTCGGGCAACGGGTCTGTGGCAATCTGGACCGGACAAATGGGAATGATCGTCTGCGACAGACCGGGCAACAGATCGCCCGTATATCCGTTGGTGGCAAGGATCACCCAATGGGAGCGGACCCGGCCCTTGCGGGTCGTGGCGACCCAGCGGTTCCTATCCTGCGCCAGTGCCGTGACCGGCGAATGGGTGAAAATCTGTGCGCCTGCATTATGTGCCGCCCGCGCAACCCCGCGTGCCAAAGCCAGCGGCTGAACCGCCCCGCCCTTGGGGGCAAGAACGCCGCTGTGATAGATTTTGGAGCCGGTAAGTGCATGCAAATCAGACCCGCTCACATAAGTCATGTTAGCGCCAAACTGGTTCCACCGCTCCGCATTGGCCCGCGAGCTGGCCTGAACCTTTCGGCAATGATCCACCCTGAGCCAGCCGTTTTGCCGCGCATCGCAGGCAATTTGGTGGGTGCGGATCAGCTCAAACAGCTCGTCGGCCGAGTTCAGCGACACCTCCGCCAATCGGTCCAGATATCGCGGACCAACAAGAGATTTCAGCCGGTCCGGCCCGTTGAAAGGGAGCATCGGGTTGACCTGCCCCCCGTTGCGCCCAGACGCCCCCCAACCAATATCGCCAGCCTCTAAAACCGCCACGCGTGTGCCTGCCTGCGCCAAAACCAGCGCCGCGCGAAGCCCGGTAAAACCAGCGCCAACAATGGTCACATCCACATCAAGATCACCGGGCAATGCACCCGCGCCAATCGCTTCAGGCGCTGTTGCGGCCCATAAGGATTTGGGGAGGTGAGCGGGCGTTTCCATGGGATGGGTCCAGTGCTGAAAGGCGATCATATTGGAACCAGAATACACCAATTTTAAGCCCTCCAAAAGAGATAGAAAACTGTTTTATATCAACATCCTAAAAGGCGATACACCAACTCTACTCCACTAGTGAAGTAGAGCTGTGGTTAACGGACCGCACCCTCTCAGATTTTCAACGCCAATTTTGCCGATAAAACATCCAACCCCAGAGCCGCGCCCACCGCCGCATAGGTCAGCTTGCCGGCATGGGTGTTCAGCCCGGCCAAAAGATGCGGGTCATCCTCGCAAGCCTGCTTCCAACCCTTATTGGCCAAAGCCATCATGAACGGCATGGTCGCATTGCCCAAAGCAATGGTCGAGGTTCGCGCAACCGCCCCCGGCATATTGGCAACACAGTAATGCACGATACCGTCGACCTCATAAATCGGCTCATCATGAGTGGTCGCCTTGGAGGTCTCAAAACAGCCGCCCTGATCAATGGCCACATCCACCAAAGTCGCATTGGGCTTCATATCCTTGAGCTGCGCGCGCGACACCAGCTTGGGCGCCGCAGCGCCGGGGATCAGCACCGCACCAATGACCAGATCCGCCTCATTAACCAGCTCTTCCGTGGCACCAGCCGAGCCGTAGCGCGTTCGGATTTGCGGCCCAAAGACATCATCCAGATAGCGCAACCTTGGCAGCGACAGATCAGTGATTGACACATCTGCCCCCATGCCTGCGGCAATCTTGGCCGCATGGGTGCCCACAACGCCACCACCAATGACCACCACTTTGGCAGGCCCCACGCCCGGAACACCGCCCATCAAAATCCCGCGTCCACCATTGGCCTTTTGCATGGCCCACGCACCCACCTGAGGCGCCAAACGTCCGGCGACCTCAGACATGGGCGCCAAAAGAGGCAACCCCCCGTTGCGGTCGGTGACGGTCTCGTAAGCAATGGCGGTGACGCCGCTGGCCAACAAGTCCTTGGTCTGATCTGGATCAGGGGCCAAATGCAAATAGGTGAACAGCAATTGCCCTTCTCGCAACTGCTTGCGCTCCACCGGTTGCGGCTCTTTTACCTTCACAACCATCTCCGCGGTTTCAAAAATCTCCGCGGCTGTGTCGACAATTGCAGCACCCGCTGCCTCGTAATCCGCGTCTGGGAAACCGGCACCCGCACCTGCGCCTGTCTCAACAATCACCCGGTGACCGGCATTCACGGCCTCGCGCGCGGCCATGGGCGTCAGACCGACGCGGTATTCACGAACTTTAATCTCTTTTGGACATCCGATCAGCATGGGCCGCTCCTCAAAACACAAGTTTCCTGCATGGGAGGATACACAGCTTAGGTGGCCGTTTTGACCTGATTTGGGTGGCGGACATCACTCAAACCGAATATTCTTCGAAAAATTGCCCCGTTTTCGGAAGAAATACTATGTCAGACTTAGATTGGCTCGATATTAAGATCCTCGATGCGCTGCAAAAGCAAGGGCGCATCTCTAATGCTGACTTGGCCGAAAAGGTGAACCTGAGCGCATCGGCCTGCCACAGGCGCGTGCAACGGCTGGACCGGGAGGGGTTTGTCCGCAATTATGTGGCCCTTCTGGACCCTCGCAAGGTGGACCGCCGAACCACTGTTTTCGTCGAAATCACCCTGTCTGGACAATCGGACGAGACCTTGGACGCCTTCGAGAAAGCGGTTGCGCGGATCCCCAATGTTCTGGAATGCCACCTGATGGCGGGTACTGCCGATTACCTGCTCAAGGTGGTGGCCATTGATGGTGACGACTTTGCCAGCATCCACCGCCAGCACTTGTCACGCCTGCCGGGGGTGGCGCAAATGCAGTCCAGTTTTGCCCTGCGAACCGTATTCAAAACCACCGCCCTTCCCCTGTAAGACCCTAATATAAAACGTTTTTCCGCCTCCCAAAAAGTTAACAACTGTGCTACTGTGCTAGCAGAGTAGCACCATGGGCAAGCCCAAAAACCACCTCATTCCCAGGTTTTGCCTTTCACCTCAAAAGGCTCCAAACTGCGCCCACGACAACCCCAAACAGGACACCGCCCATGCGCCGCGCAGCCCTGACACTCATCTTGATATGCTCAACTGCATTTGCCGCATGGAACGCCTACCAAATCAGCCGCAATCCCGCCGTCACCGCCCTGACCGCGCGCAGCAACATCGAACTGACAGCCGCCCTCAACCGCGAACTGCACCGCGCCGCGACACCTGCCAAACTCCACACAAAAATCGAAACCTTGCTCTCCCAAACGCCAATCGACTGGCTCACGGTCAACGCCCTGCGGGATCTGGCCGCCGCCCGGAACATACCCCTCACGCCAGAGCTGACCTCAACACTGCAAACGCAATATGATGCCGACCACACGGTGTTAAAAACCAGCGGCAAATGCATCTCCTGCGGCTGGGACGCCGCCAATTGCGAGCTCTCAGCGATCCTTGTGTGCCGCGCGCCGGTCGACCTAACCCCAATAGGCGACATAACCGGCGTGATCCGCGAAAGCGCGAATTACGCGCGCGGCCAACCGGTCGATAAACTCGACCTCACCTTATCGGCTCTGGGCCTTGGCGCCACGGCACTGGCCCCCGCAACCGCTGGCACCTCGCTGGCGATCAAACTGGGCGCCACCACGCTCAAAACCACCAAAAAGATCGGACATCTCAATCCCAGCCTGACCCGCATCATCACCACATCAGCCGATCAGGCCATCGACTGGGACAAGCTGGCCACAGCCACCCCCAACAGCTTTCCACAAACCGCAAAAGCGGCCATCAACTCAGAGGCACTGGCACCGGTTCTGGGCATTCTCGCCGCCGCCGCCGACATGCGCGGGGCGATCGGCATCCCGCAAACGCTGCACATGATGAAATATGTGGACAACACCCAAGAGGCCGCCACCACCGCACGCATCGCGAAACTGTCCGGCCCCCGCACCGTCGGCATATTTGAAACTTTGGGCAAAACCCGCGCCCTTCGGGCCGGGTTGAAATACTCAAAAGCCGCGTGGAGCTTTCTCGCCGCACTCCTGTCCGCCTTCACCGCAGCCCTGCTTTTGATCTCCAACTTTGCCGCAAACCGCATCCTGCGCCGGGCGCGACACCGGGCACACACCAAGCCCGGCGCGCCCTGACCCTTGCCCTCCCCAACCGCCCCAGATACACCAAGGCAAAAAGGGGACAGCCCATGACCGTACTTCAAATCGCATCCATCCTGATCGTCCTCGCGGGCCTCTTTGGCGCCATAAACTACTTCTTTTTGCGCCTGCCCGCGGCCATTGGCATCCTCGTGGTCGCCCTTCTGGCCTCACTGGCAATCTTGGGCTTTGATGCGGTCGTTCCGGGCTATGATATCGTGCAAAACATCCGCATTGTGGTCGAGGAGATCGAGTTCTCCGACACATTGCTGGGCTGGATGCTGGGCCTGCTGCTCTTTGCAGGTGCGCTCCATGTCAAACTCTCCGAATTGCGCCAACAGGCATGGACCGTGGCGCTGATGGCCACCCTTGGCATCGCCATTTCCACCGCCATTGCAGGCTTCGGCTTTGCCATGATCACCGGCATCCCGATCCTTGTCGCACTGGTCTTTGGGGCACTCATCTCTCCCACCGATCCGGTGGCCGTTTTGGGCGTGCTGCGCGAGGCAAATCTGCGCAAATCCTTGGAAACCCAAATCGCCGGCGAAAGCCTGTTTAACGACGGGGTGGGCTATGTGGTCTTCCTGCTCCTTGTTGGCCTCGCCTTCCCCCATGGCGACAGCCACGGCGACGCAACAGTCATGGCCGCCGTGGAACTGTTCGGCAAAGAGGCCTTCGGCGGCGCCCTTCTTGGCGGCACATTGGGCTGGCTCACATTCCAGCTGATGAAGCGTATTGATGACTATCCGCTGGAAGTTCTGCTCTCGCTGGGGCTGGCCTTTGGCGGCTATGAACTGGCCGTCTATTTGCATGTCTCAGGCCCGATCATGGCCGTGGTTGCCGGGCTCTTCATTGGCGATGTGGGCATGAAACACGGCATGTCCGAGCTGACCCGCACCTATCTCAACGGGTTTTGGGAACTGATCGACGAAATCCTCAACGCTGTGCTGTTCCTGCTCATCGGGATCGAGGTCTTCGCCGTCGCCTTCCAAATGGACTATTTCGTGGCCGGTGTTATCTCCATCGCCCTGTCGCTGGTGGCGCGTCTGGCCGCCGTGTCGATCCCGGTGCTGATCATAAGACCGTTTCGCAAATACCAAACCGACGTGGTGCCGATCATGACATGGGGCGGCATCAAAGGCGGCATCTCCGTGGCGCTGGCGCTCAGCTTGCCCGATAGCGAGTATAAACCACTGATCCTGACCGCCACTTACGTGGTCGTGGTCTTCTCCATCATCGTGCAGGGCCTGACCATCGCCCCGCTTGCACGCAAACTGAACCGCGAGCCGGATCTGCTCTAACGCCGCTTGCCGCCCAGACCTCTTTCCAGATGTCCAGACATGGGGCGGGCACGACCGCCCGCATTCACCCTCACCGGGTGCGCGAAATCGCAGCAATCAACCCGTTGAGCGGCAACACGGCCGAAATCGGATCATCGCTTCCAAATGGAATGTAACGAATATCCATGGACGGCTTTTGCAACAACAGCGCCAGATCATCATTGTCGATCTCAATCGTCGCCCGGCATCCATCCGTGTAGCAGACCTTCAAAGGCGCAAGCCATTCGTGCCCGTCAACAATGATCCGAACCCCCGGCTGCAAGGCGACCCCCAAAGGCGCGGTCAAAACCATCGAGGCCTCACCGGTGGAAATATCAATCAGGATCTCAAACAACGCAAATGCGCTGGTGGCACCGGAAAAGGACAACGTCTTGCGAAAGACGCAAAAATTCTCCTCACAATCGGAAAGCCAGTTGCCGGTGGACACCTCTTCCGAGGTCGCAGGCTGCATCAGCAAAAAACAAAGAAGGGCGGTGGTCAGGATACGTGGCACGGTGGGGGCGCTCGCTATTGGTAGGCCGATATAGGGCCGGTAGAGTGTTCAGGGGTTCGATTTAACCGGTATTTGAGTGTGCCGAAACCCATATTGTCCAGTTACGCTCAGATTATGGCAAAGCGGGTGGTAAATCGCCCCCACGGCGCAGAATACAAATCCAATCGCGGCCCGAAACGCCGCGCACCCAAATGACCGGCACACCAACCGCCCCTTGCCACCACCGAGCCATTGCGCTTTTATAGGCATTGGGGGTGGCTATTATGACGTATAAACCATGGCGCGCAGCGCTTTTCGTGGCGGCAACAGCGCTGAGCGGTTGCAACAACCTGTTTGATGCAGGCTTTGAAAGCGACACACCGGGTCTGCCACCGGCACTCACCCCCGCAGGACTGCCAAACGGCGACAGCATTGCGCCCGGCCCCGCAGGCAGTTTCTTTGTGACCTCTAAAATGGGCATCATCGGGCAGAAAGCCTACGCCTTTGTGGAACCACAAGCGGATACGGGCGACACCTCGTTGCGAACGGTGATGCGCTCCGCCCCGGTGGATGACCTGAGCAAACCGGTCTACCTGTCTTGGCGCGGCATCTTCGGATCAGGCGGCGGGGTCAGGATACGGGCCGGATACCAAGGCAAGCCGTTTGTGGAATTTGGCTTTGACAATGGCATGATCATGCTCGGCGATGATGTGGTTGGGGCCTACCTGCCCGGCGATCACCACACGGTTCTGGTCAGCCTGTTTCCAACCACCAACACCTACCGCGTGCGCGTGATGGGGGACGTCACCATCGATCAGGAGTTCTTCGAGGGCGCGGCCAGCTCCCAAACCCAGATCACCGCGCCACAAGTCCTCGCGGAATTTTCCATAACCCGGTCCCCCGACAAGAACCTGGTCTATGTGATTGACGACGTGACCATGAGCCACGACGCGCCGAACTGACCTCGGAGCCGCGCCCCGAAACGACACCATTTTCAGGACACCCCTAGCATTTCACCCATCTTGGGTGTAAAAATTGGGCATTGATTTACGCAACGATCCCACCCGTCGTCGCTCCCCTTTTCTTTTTACATGCGACGCCGCTCGTCTGAATTGAACATATTGCACCCTGAAACGTGGGTTCAGATGCAATGCGACAGGGGCACATCATGAACGCATTAATCAGTGAATTTCAGCCAAATGCCATCGGCGCAGATCCCGATCCCGCCAGTTTTGAGATCAGCGGCACCGCAGGGGCAACATTCAGCGGCTGGGTTATCTCTCTTGAAAATGACGGCGCGTCCGGCTTGGTTGACCGGGCCGCACAAGTCACAGGCACGTTTGATGCAAATGGCCTGCTGAGCGTCACCATGCCCGATTTGGAGAACCCCTCGTTCACGGTCGTTTTGACCGACAGCTTCACCGGCACGATCGGCAGCACTGATATTGACATGGATGACGACGGGATCGTGGACGACATCACCGCCTTTGGCACGATTTTGGACGCTATCGGTATCCCAGATTCCAACGCGGATGCCGCAGTCCTTTACGGCGCTCAGCTGGGCGGTGCGGATTTCGCCTATACCGGCGATGAGCCGCGCCTTGTGTTCCGCGACGGCTCCGTGGGCGCTTGGTATGCCGTGAATGATCCTGATAATGGCCAAGTCTTTGATATCACCGCCACGAATGTGACAACGGCCATCTTTGACACTGACCCGACCTTGGGAACCGATACATTTGGCACCATCAACCCAACTGTCACCCTTCCCACGGCCACATTCACCATAAACGAGATCGACCCCGATCAAACCGGTTCGGACACCGCCGAATTTATCGAGCTTTACGACGGCGGCATTGGCAACACCGCCCTGACCGGCCTCTCGCTGGTGCTGTTTAACGGCTCAAACGATACCGAATATGCCACAATCCCGCTGAGCAGCTACACAACCAATGCGGATGGTTTTGTGGCCATCGACACCACAGATCCCAACTTCTCCAGCCTGCAAAATGGCGCAGATGCAGTGGCACTCTACACCGGCACACCGCCCACAACACCCACGACAACCAACCTTGTGGATGCGGTTGTCTATGGCAGCAGCACCGATCAAGGCCTGCTCGACGGGCTGGGCCAAACCACCCAATATGACGACACCACCACCACCTCGATCAGCCGCACCCCCGATGGCACAGGCGGCTTTGTCAATCAAATGCCCACCCCGGGGACGACAAACACACCGCCGCCGCCCACGACCATCACCAAAATTCACGACATCCAAGGGGCCGTTGGCACCGGAAATCTCGCCGTGATCGGTGTGGATGACGTCAATATCCTGAACAATCAAACCGTCATAATCGAGGCGATTGTCACCGCGGATTTCACCACCGGGCTCAGCGGCTTTTACGTGCAGGAAGAAGAGATCGACTACGACATGAACGACCTCACCTCCGAGGGTATCTTTGTCGATAGCTCCGCCATTGCCGCCACCATTGCTCAGGGCGATCTTGTGCAGGTCACAGGCACCGTGACCGAGCAGTTCGGGGAAACCTCGCTTGTGGCCACAGACATCACCGTGACCTCCAGCGGCAACCTGCTGCCCACAGCCGTGAGCGTTGATTTTCCGGTCGCAGGCGTGATGCTCAACGGCACCGATTACGTGGCCAATCTTGAAGCCTATGAGGGCATGCTGGTCACCATCCCGGATGCGCTCAGCGTCACAGAAATGTTCAACCTCGACCGGTTTGGCGAATACCGGGTCAGCGAAGGTGGCCGGTTGGAGCAATTCACCCAAACCAACGCACCGGATGTGGCGGGCAATGACGCACATCTGCAAACCAATGCCACCCGGTCTATCGTGTTTGACGACGGCTCGGGCTTCCAAAACCCAGCCACGCTCAACATTATTGACGGCAATGACGGCGTGCTGACCGCCTCCGACAGCTTTCGGATGGGCGATACAATCGCGAATGCCACCGGCGTGGTCTCCTATGATTTCGGAGAGTTCCGCCTGCAAGCGCCCACAGGCGACTATGCACAAGTTAACCCGCGCACAACAGCACCCACCGATCCGGGCGGCGACTTCAAAGTGGCCAGCCTCAATGTGCTCAACTTCTTTACCACCCTCGATGAGGCCGGCAATCCGGGCGCAGGCCCAAACAGCCTGTCGCCGCGCGGAGCCGACAATGCCGCTGAATTTGCCCGCCAAACCGAAAAACTGGTGACCGCCATAGGCGATATTGACGCGGATATCTTGGGCCTTGTGGAATTGGAAAACGAGTTTGGCAGCGACCAGAACGGCGACGGGCTCTTTGCTATCGGCTATTTGGTGGATCAACTCAACGCCGCTTACGGCGCGGGCACCTACGCCGCCGTTGATCCGGGTCAGTCTTTCGTCGATACCGGCGACGCCATCAGTCAGGGCATCATCTACAAAACCGCAAATGCGAGCCTGACCACAGGCACGACGGTCGAAATCCTTGACGATAGCGACCTGCCCGGACTGGGCCTGAGCTTTGGCAATGCGGTCTTTGACGGGGTCAGCTCGAACCGCGCCACGCTGGCCGCCACATTCACCGCCACCGCATCCGGTGAGACGATGACCATCGCCGTCAATCACTTCAAGTCCAAAGGCTCGGTCAATCCGGCCGCTGGAAATACCGATATTGGCGACGGTGCAGGCAACAATAACGCCATCCGCCTGCAAGCGGCTCAGGCCCTTGACGCGTGGCTGGCCACCGACCCTACAGGCTCGGGCGATAGCGACATCCTGATCCTTGGCGACCTGAACGCCTACGCTCAGGAAGAGCCGCTGACCTATCTGGCCGGACAAGGCTATACCGATCTGGCGCAGCAATTTATCGGCAACTCGGCCTATTCCTTCGTCTTTGACGGCATGGCAGGCACGCTGGATTATGCGCTGGCCAATGCCTCGCTGACAGCCAAAGTCGCAGGTGCCACCGAATGGCATATCAACTCGGACGAGGCCGATGCCATCGACTACAATCTCGATTTTGGCCGCGACCCGGCACTCTTTGACGGCACAATTGCCGCGCGCAACTCCGACCATGACCCGGTCGTTGTGGGCTTTAACTTCGGGGCACCGCCACCTGTTGGCACCGCCGGGAATGACAACCTTGTGGGCACCCCGGAGAGCGACGCGATTTTGGCGTTTGGCGGCAATGATACCATCGACGGTCTGGCCGGGAATGATACGATCAATGCAGGCCAAGGCGACGATATGGTCATGGCAGGGCTTGGCGATGACAGCGTGATCGGGGCCACAGGCGCAGATAGCATCAATGGCGACGCCGGAGCCGACACGCTCAATGGCGGTGGCGGCGAGGACACCGTGTCGGGCGGCGATGATCATGACCGGCTCAATGGCGGTGGCGGCAATGATTTGCTCAGCGGTGATGCAGGTGCTGATACGGTCTTGGGCGGCTTGGGCGACGACACTCTTGGCGGTGGGGCCGATAACGATACGCTTTTGGGCAATGGCGGCGCGGACATACTCGACGGCGACGCGGGCAATGACAGCCTTGTGGGCGGAAACGGCACCGACCAGATTACCGGCGGAACCGGCGACGACACATTGAGCGGCGGTACCGGCGACGACACTCTGAGCGGCGGCGGCGACAATGACCGGCTCTTGGGGGGCTCAGGGAATGACACGCTTGATGGCGGCAACGGTGACGACACGATCTTCGACAATCAAGGCTCGGACATGATCGCAGGCGGCGCAGGGGCGGATAAATTCGTCATCCAAGCCCAAGGTGCCACCACAGACGGCGACATGGACACGATCAGCGATCTGGACTTTGCCGAAGATCAACTGATCCTGCGCCCCTTTGCAGGCAACAGCGCCGTTGTGGTCGATAGCGCGATTGAACTCTACACGCTTGGGTTTGCAGGCCTCACAGTGACCGATACGGGCACTGACACACGGCTTGATTTCGCAGAAGGCGGCACGCTTTACTCGGTGACCCTGATCGGCATCGATGATCCCTTTACGGTGGCCTAAACCAGCCGCCGCAACAAAACCCTGACGCCGCAATAGGCGTCGGGGCCTTTGCCCCAAACACCCCGCTAATCCCAGCACTTTACCGCGAATGTGACCGATCAAATCCGCGCCGCTCCCGGATCTACTCTTCTAAAGCGTTTTGCGTTTAACTTGAGACATAAGACATCACCTAACACGTTGAGTTCTTTGATTTCAGAAAGCTTTAGGTGGGTCCGGGTCAAAGCGAAACGCTCTAGAACAGTCGAAACATTGATAGTTTTACTCAAGAAATCTTGCCCAAAACAGCAACAAAACCACCTTCACCCCAACTATCACTTCCCCTTAGCCGACAGTTGGGCTAGGAGACACGCGGATAGCGGACGACCTCATGACCACAGACACAATCATCGACAGATGCGAGGCCAAAGGCCTGCGCATGACAGAACAACGGCGCATCATCGCGCGCGTGTTGGAAGCGTCCGACGACCACCCGGACGTGGAAGAACTTTACGCACGCGCCTCCGATGTGGACCCGAAAATCTCCATCGCGACCGTCTATAGAACCGTCAAATTGTTCGACGAGGCCGGCATCTTGGAGCGGCTGGAATTCGGCGATGGGCGGGCCAGATACGAAGATGCCGAACGCGAACACCACGACCACCTGATCAACCTGCAAACCGGTGAAGTCATCGAGTTCGTTGACCAGGAAATTGAAGAACTGCAAGAACGAATAGCCGCGAAACTTGGCTTTGATCTGCGCGGCCATAAGCTGGAACTCTACGGGGTTCCCAAAAAATCATCCTAAAATCGAAAAGTGAGATTAGACCCATGAGTGCTATTATCGACATCACAGCCCGCCAAATCCTGGACAGCCGCGGCAATCCGACCGTCGAGGTGGATGTGATCTTGGAGGATGGCGCAATGGGCCGCGCAGCCGTGCCCTCAGGGGCCTCAACCGGTGCCCATGAGGCCGTGGAACTGCGCGACAATGACCGCTCGCGCTATGGCGGCAAAGGGGTGTTGAAAGCGGTTGAAGCGGTCAACACGGCCATCGCCGAGGAACTGATCGGCTGGGACGCCACCAACCAACAGGCCATCGACAGTGCTATGATCGCACTTGATGAAACCCCCAATAAATCCAACCTCGGAGCCAACGCGATTTTGGGCGTGTCACTGGCCACAGCCAAAGCGGCGGCCCAATCCTCGGGCCTTGAACTTTACCGCTATGTGGGGGGAACTTCCGCGCATATATTGCCCGTACCGATGATGAATATCATCAATGGCGGGGAACATGCCGACAACCCGATCGACATTCAAGAATTCATGATCATGCCGGTGGCCGCCACCAGCATAGCAGATGCCGTGCGCATCGGCTCGGAGATTTTCCATACCCTGAAATCAGAACTGTCCGCCGCCGGTCACAATACCGGAATTGGCGATGAGGGCGGCTTTGCCCCGAACCTCTCCTCGACCCGCGACGCACTTGATTTCATCATGAGCTCAGTGGCTAAAGCAGGCTTCAAACCCGGCGAAGAAGTCTACCTCGCCCTCGATTGTGCCGCCACAGAATATTACGTGGACGGCGCGTACGATATGAAAGGCGAAGGCAAGGTCCTGTCCTCTGAGGAAAACGCTAAATATCTGGCATCCTTGGCCGCCGACTACCCGATCATCTCGATTGAAGACGGCATGTCCGAAGACGACTGGGAGGGCTGGAAAATCCTCACCGATATGCTGGGCGGACAATGCCAGCTTGTGGGCGACGACCTGTTCGTGACCAACCCCACACGCCTCAAAGATGGTATCGATCAGGGCTGCGGAAACTCGCTTCTGGTCAAGGTCAACCAAATCGGCACCCTGACCGAAACCCTGCAAGCGGTCGATATGGCCCACCGGGCAGGCTACACGGCCGTGATGTCGCACCGCTCCGGTGAGACCGAAGATGCCACCATCGCCGATCTCGCCGTTGCCACCAATTGCGGCCAGATCAAAACCGGCAGCCTCGCGCGCTCTGACCGGTTGGCAAAATATAACCAACTGATCCGCATCGAAGAAGAGCTGGGCCCGCAAGCGGTCTATGCCGGTCGCTCGATGTTGCCACGATAACGCGGTATAGGATGTCTGACACAACCCCACACCAGACCCAAATATACCTGATCACGCCGGGAAGAATTGCGATTGACAGCTTCCCGGACCTGCTGTGTGAGCTGCTCGATACCGGGCTGATCGCGGCCGTGCGCCTTGAGATTGAAAGCCGCGACCAGGATACCGTGTCGCGCTCGGCAGATGCCCTGCGCGGCATTTGCCACGCCCGCGACCTGCCGCTCATCCTCACCGACCACTACCGAATGGTCAAACGGCTCGGCCTTGACGGCGTGCATCTCACAGGCACCCGCGATGTCCGCGATGCACGCGCAGAACTGGGCGAAAACGCAACCGTCGGGACATTTTGCGGAACCTCGCGCCACGCGGCCATGACCGCCGGCGAAATAGGCGCCGACTATGTGAGCTTTGGACCGGTCACACAAACCGAACTTGGCTCCGGCGAGATCGCAGATCTAGGTGCCTTCAGCTGGTGGCACCAAATGATCGAAGTGCCCAGCGTGGCCGAAGGCAACCTGACGCCCGAGGCGGCCAAAACCTTGGCCCCATGCGCCGATTTCATCGCACTGGGCCCTGAAATTTGGACCGGATCACCCAAACAAACCCTGACATCTTTCGCAGCCGCCATCGGGCTCACCTGAACTTTCAATGTTCCCCAAATATCCAGACACGGGCCCCAACACCGCCGCGGCCCCAAATTAAATCATCCCCCCTACCGCCGCCGCCAATCCGAGCGGGGGGCGGTAGGCCCCAAGCGAGACAAGATAATGACCCGGAACGGGTCTCCGCGTGACACCCTAGAGCGTTTCGCTTTAGAGGCCGGGCACAACAATCTCATGGCGCGCAATCTGCGCATCATGAGACGCACGCACAACTTCCTCACAATACCGCGCCAAAGCCTTGCGGTCGGCAAAATCCACCACCCGGACAGCCTCGTGGAATGTGACCCGAACCTGACCGCCACGGGACCGGGCCAAAGTGTTCACAAAATGCGCCCCGAATTCAATGTGGCCCCACCAACCGTAAAAACTGGCAGGCAAATGCTCAGCGGCCCGGTAAAACACCGTCACCGGCTGCACCCACATCTCATCGCGCAATTCATCGGCCAAAAACGCATTGAACAATGTCGATTTGAACGGCAATACCCGCAACCCGTCCGAGGACGTCCCCTCAGGGAAAAAACACAACCGATCACCCCGGTGCAGCCGCTGGGCAAACATGGCCTCCTGCCGCTTGGCCTCAGTGCGCTTGCGCTCAATGAACATGGTGCCGGTCTGATCGGCAATAAACCCTAAAACCGGCCAACCGCGCACCTCTGACTTGGCCACAAAAAAGATCTGCGAGGCCGCACGCAGCACAAAAATATCCATCCAGGACGAATGATTGCACACCCGCGCCCCGCCCTGCGCCATGGGCGTACCCACACGCTCAACCCGAACCGCCAGCAGCCAACATGACATCACACAGGCCAACCAAATCACAAAATTGGACCCCGCCCGCGTGCCCAAAGGCCACTCCAAAAGCCGCGCGACCCAAAAACACAACATCAACACGACCATGCCGGTCACAAAAACCAAAGCCCGCAGAACCACCCGGCCCCACTCAAACAGGCCCAGCGGTGCAAATTCCGGCTCAGGCGGCCCAATCCACGTCGCCATAAACCCGCTACCCCGCCTCTTGACCGCGCGAATAAAACGCCCGGTGCCGGGCCGACATACGCGTGGTGTCCATCAAAAGACAAACATCTATCGTGTTGAAATTATGATCAATAAACGCGCCCTCACCGACAAAACCGCCAAGCCTGAGATAGGCTTTGATCAATGCGGGAATTTGCTTGCGCGCAGCCACCTCGTCAACCTGATCGCGTGGCAATAAATCCATCGGTTGGTAATGGGCAGGTTTGGCCCGAACCCGCAAATCATCCGGGGCCAAATGGGTGTGATGCAAAAAAGACAGGGCTTGCGCCACTTGCGCGGGATCAGTGCCGTGAAACGAGGCAACACCAAACATGATCTCAATGTCGCGCGACAACACATAGTCAGCCAAACCGTTCCACATCAAATGCATGGCCGCCCCGCGGCGGTATTCTTGGGCCACGCAAGACCGCCCCAACTCCACAATGCGCCGGGGCGAGGCCACCAACTTGCTCAAATCATATTCATCCGCCCCGTAAAATCCAGGCCCCCCCAAAGCAACCTCCTTGCGCATCAACCGGTAAACCCCGATGACCTGCTCCAAGGGATCCTCCACACCACGCGCATGATCGAGCAAGATCAGATGGTCAAAATAAGGATCAAACCCGTCCCGCTCCAAACCTGCGGCGCGATCATCCGGCGCGGCATCGGCCCCCATCTCTTCCACAAAGACCCGGTAGCGCAAGCGCTGCGCCGAGGCCACTTCCTCGGGCGTCACAGCCAAACGTACCTCAAAGCGCCCCTGCTCGGCCGTCATGTGATCCTCATACTATTCAAGAGCTTACCCGAAATCCCAGTGTCACCGGGAACCTTATGCACCCGCCACCGGGCACACAACCATCCCGGATGCCATTTGGTGCAACCACGACCCAACTGCAACAATGTCCCGCCTCCTGTAAAAAAATTCAAATGCCGACTGGAATGCAACTTAACGTTGTATTAATGTGCCTGAGGGAAGTGTCGAGGGAACTGTCGCTGGCGTCCGAATTATTCGGGCAACAGCTCTACAATGGACCCGTTAATGACGACCTTGCCCACCTCCTCAAAATTTACGGTGATTTTGTCGTCGATAACCGACTGCACCTGTCCCAACCCCCAATCGGGCTGGGTCGGATGGCGCACAAGTTGTCCCGGTTCCAAAAAAGCGTTCAACATATCTTTTACCCCCACACTCGGAGCCCCCTATGACAATTCAGAACGTGGACCTTTCTGCGCTCATTTCAACTCGAATTTGCCATGACCTGATAAACCCCATTGGCGCCATCAACAATGGCCTAGAGCTTTTGGACGCGGTCGGCACAGCCCCCGGACCGGAATTAAGCCTGGTCAATGACAGTGCATCGGCCGCAAGTGCCAAGCTCAACATCTTCAGACTGGCCTTTGGCGATATCGCCATCTCCTCACAAGTCAAAGGGGATCAGGTCACGCGGCTCATTGCCGATATGTATGGCGGTGGCCGCCTGAATATCGACTGGCAACCCAATGATATCGGCTTTCCCCGCAGCGAGATTAAACTCGCACTTTTGGTGCTGTTTTGCCTCGAAACAAGCGTCCCGCTTGGCGGCCAGATAACCGTGTCAGTCAGCCAAGGCACTTGGGCGTTCAGAACCACAGGGCCAAAATTCAACATCCGGCGCGAATTGTGGGACATGGTCACCGGCGGGACCATTCTGCAAGACACCTCCGCCTCCGATGTGCATTTTCTGGTGGCCCGCCTGACCGCCGATGCCACCGCCAGACAGATCAAACTCCATGAAAAAGACGCCGAACTGATCGTCATGATCTCCGCGTAAAAGACAAAACCGGCATCAATATATCCTGGTGCCGGCAGACTTCCTTGTACCTTCGATTTCCCAAAAATACTCAAATCCCCCCGCGCAACCTGCACAAAAGCCCAAGGCGCTTTTTCCAAAAGGGGTGGGCGGGTGGGCTTTTTGAAAAAGCGCCCCCAAAAAGACCGCTCAACATCAAAACCACCCTCAAAGCGTTTTGCTATTAACTTGAGACATAAGGCATCACCTAACCCGTTGAAATCTTTGATTTCAGAAAGATTTGGGTGATTGCGGGTTTAAAGCGGAAAGCTCTAAAAGCGAAACAACCGCCGCATCATCCGCATGCTGCGCTTGAGCGTCCGGGACTGCTTGCGATTTTGCTGACGGATTTCATGCGCTCCGGGAGCTTTGGGATCAATCCGGTCATTCTTGCGCCGCGCCATATAATCAACACCCCGGTTGATCCCCTCGCGCATGACAAAATTCATCACCATTCGAATGATCTGGTTCAAAAAACCGACCTATTCAAACATCTCGTCCTGATCATCCTCATCCAAGACCTCATCATCATCCAGCAAATCCTCGTCGGAGGGCTCCAAACCGGGCACCATCCCGCCAATGGGACGATTGTCCAATAGACCAGAGGCCCGCAACTCCTTGAGCCCCGGCAAATCCCGCGCCGTTTCTAACCCGAAATGATCAAGAAACTCTTGCGTGGTCACAAACGTCACCGGACGGCCCGGCGTCATCCGCCTGCGTCCCAGCTTGATCCAGTCCAGCTCCAACAGCAAATCCACAGTGCCCCGAGATACCGAAACCCCGCGAATTTCCTCGATCTCCGCCCGTGTCACCGGCTGGTGGTAGGCAATGATCGCCAATGTCTCAATCGCCGCACGGCTTAGCTTGCGGGTCTCGGTCCGCTCCCGGCTCATCAAAAAGCTCAAATCACCCGCCGTGCGTATCGCCCAGGCATGACCGACCTTCACAATCTCAACACCGCGCCCCTCATAGCGTTTGCGCAACCGCACAATCGCCTCGGCCACATCCGTGCCATGAGGCATGCGCCCGGCCATCTCCTCCGAGGTCAAAGGCTCCGCCGAAGCAAACAACATCGCCTCCACCATACGCTCCTGCTCGGCCATAGGCGGGGCCTCAAACAGAACCGGATCGCCAACCACCTTGTCAGCCACAGCCGACGCATGATCCATGATCTCATTGGCAATATCAGACATGTGCTCTCGCTTTCTTACGAACCAAAACAGGCGCAAAAACCCGCTCTTGCTTCAATTCAACTTCTCCGCGCTTGGCCAACTCCAAACTTGCCGCAAAGGATGAGGCCATGGCCGAGCGCCGCCGCTTGGGATCAACCTGCCAGCCTTCGGGCAGAAAACTGGACAAGGACGCCCAATCAAGCGAGCCGCCGATCAGCGCCCGCATCCCTTCAAGCGCCTGTTCCAGCGTCAACACCCGGTCGCGCTTGTCCAAATGCATGGGCTTGAAGTCCTCTTTGGTCTTCACCCGCGCATAGGCTTTGAGCAAATCCGACAGGTTCGCGCCCCATTCGACAACACGGCGTTGATCCACATCCACCGAATGGCCACGGGCGAAAAACTCCCGCCCCTTCTGGTCGCGGGCCATCAACTTGGCCGCCACCTCGCGCATGGCCTCCAACCGCTCCAACTGAAACGCCAGATGCGCGGCCAGATCCTCACCCGAGGGGCCTTCTTCCGTAGGATCAGCAGGCAGCAATAACCGCGATTTGAGAAACGCCAACCAAGCGGCCATCACCAGATAATCCGCCGCCAATTCCAGACGTAGCTTCTTGGCCGCCTCAACAAACGCCAAATATTGCTCGGCCAATTGCAAGATAGAGACCCGGCGCAAATCCACCTTTTGGGTCCGCGCCAAAACCAATAGCAGATCCAGCGGCCCCTCAAAGCCGTCCACATCGACCAATAACGCCTCAGACGCCACCCGCTCCGAGACGCTAAACTCGGCTTTGACCTCTTCGACCTCTAGGGCACCATCTTCCGGCATGTCACGAATCCACCTTCATCATCGCGCTATATTCTGCGAAGGATGCATCAATGTCCACTATATCTTGCGGTTTCCGACTGTTTATAGCGGTGTTCGCGCGACGTTCTCTATCAGCGGTCAGCTCCGGCACCACACCTGCAATCTCCACCATATGCGCCATATCACCTGAACAATGCAGGATCACATCGCAACCGGCCGCCAGTGCCGCCTCGGCCCGCGCCGCGTGGGTGCCCGCAAGCGCACCCATGGACAAATCATCGGTCATCAGCAAACCGTCAAATCCGATCTCGCGGCGTATCAGATCGATCACAGACACAGATAACGTGCCCGCCACCGCATCAATGTGCGAATACACCACATGACCGGTCATCCCCATGGGCAGATCACTAAGCGCCTGAAATGGCTTGAAATCCACCTCGCGCAACTCCCACAAAGGTGCATCCACTACCGGCAATCCCTTGTGGCTGTCCACGACACCCAACCCGTGGCCGGGCAAATGCTTCATCACCGGCAAAACACCGGCTGACAATAAACCATCGGCACAGGCGCGCCCGGCAGCCGCCACCACACCGGCGTCAAATCCAAAACACCGATTTTGCAAAAAAGGATGGGTCTCGGCCCGTGCCACGTCCAGACAAGGCGCGCAATTGGCATCAATCCCAACCGCACGCAACTCCGCGCCAATGATCCGGTAGCGCAGCCGCACCGCCTCCAAGGCCGCACTGTGCCGCATCTGGTCCAAAGGGCTGGGCCAGTCGTGCCAATGAGGACCGCGCAAACGCGCCACCCGGCCACCTTCTTGGTCGATCATGATCACACAATCGCGCCCAACAGCGTCCCGCAACTGGGCCGTCAAAGCACCAAGCTGATCGGGGGTCTCTACATTTCGGGCAAATAAAATAAAGCCCCAAGGGTCCATGTCGCGGAAAAACGCGACCTCCTCAGGGCTCAGCCGCGTGCCATCACATCCAAAGACGACAGCACGCGTCATAAGTTAGCGTAAAGTGACCGTAATACAGGGCAATCCGCGCGCAGACAGTGCAGCACAGGCCTCCTGCGTTTCGCCCTTGCTTTGATATCCTGCAACACGAAGCCGGTAAAATACCTTGCCCGAATTGTTGGTGCGCTGAACATAATGCTCTTTGGAGCCCAACAAATCATCGTGCTGACCAGACAGACGGTCCCATTGCTGACGGGCCACCGCCTCGGAGCCGTAAGCCCCGATCTGGATCATCCGTGTCCCATTGGGCAACGGAATAACCTCCAAGGACGCATCGGCCACTTGCACGGGCGCCTGAGCAGGCTCGGGTGCGACAATATCCGGCGCGGTGGTGGATTCCGCCAAAACCGCTTGCAAAGCCGCGTTGACCGCGTTGGACATGGCCACATTCAAATCCGCAGGACGCGCGCGCGGCGTCTTCATCACGGCAGGCGCATAAATTGACCCCTCGCCCACAGGCGGAAGCGGACCAAGCGCGGCCACCTCCAGATTTTCCGGCTGAATGCTCAACTCCGCAGCACCGGTTTCGCCGGTCTCTGTCAGATCAACCGGTGGGGCAATCGCCTCCAGCTCCGGCATCACCGCCGCAGTTTCGTCGCTGGGCGTCATGATGGGGTCCAGCACCGCCTCAGGTGTTGGGGTCTGGGCAGTGGCCACCTCCGTTTGCGGCGGTAAAGCCTCAACCGGTTCGGCCTGAGATGTCACAACAGACCCGTTGGGCATCAGCGGCTCTTTGGCCTGATCCAATGCGGCAATTTCCTCCCCCGGCGTGGGGGTCGCTTCGGGTCGCGCCCGCGGCGTGCGGCTGGCCAATAAAGCGGTTAGCTCAGAGGCGGGCGCATCTTCTAAGGTCAAATCATTGTCGCGCGGCGCGATGGTCACGGATGAGGCAACCTGCTCCACCCCGCGACCTTCCAGAACCGTGTTTACAGAATGCCCCTGATGCGCAACTTGCATGCCGCCGGCATCATCCGGAGCCACCCGTGCAGGGCCCTCCAAAGCCGCCACAATCGGCACTTCGCGGGCATCGCGTTGACCCAGCTTGAAGGTCCAGACCGACACGCCAACCACAAGTGCAAGCGAGGCCGCTGCCCCCAGCACGGTCAGCCACGGGCCAAACTTGCGGTCCTCATCGCGCGTCTTGGCAGAGCCGCCACCGCCGCCGCCAGACCCGCCAGTGTCGGTGATCATGGGCGCTGCGTCCTCAAACTCCGGCTCCGGCAAATCGGAAAAAAGTGGTCCGCGCGGTTTAGAAGTAGGAGGTGGCGCGGGCACGGCCCGAACGGACGATATCTGAACAGGGTCAGACGTGGGCTCCGGCATAGGTTCTGTCCTTGCTTCAACAGCCCCTGGGGCCGCTGTCTCAAATCTGGGTTCTATACGGGTCGATACCGGTTCGACATGGGACGGCATCTTCAGTTTTTTAACTGCGTTCTCAAGCACCTGCATTTGGTCTCGCCTCAATCTGGCACGGATTTTTCCCGCGCTCTTTAATTAGCGACCCCTACCTGCTCATTGTTTTTATTAGCGCATTTCGCGCATTGGGGTCACACCCAGAATACCAAGCCCCGATGAAATAACAACTGCTACGGCGCGAATCAGTGCGATTCGCGCATTTGTGCCACTATTGTCATCATCGCGCAGGAATCTGATCTCTGGGACATCATTGCCCTTATTCCACAAAGCATGAAATTCTGATGCTAAATCAAAGAGATAGAAAGCAATCCTGTGCGGCTCATGAGAGGTTGACGCAGCGGCCACCACCCGTGGCCATTCTGCCAGCTTTTGCACCATTGAGACCTCGGATGGGTGACCAAGCGGCGAAAGATCGGTGCGCGACAAAGCCGGGTCATCGGTTTTGACACCCGCCTCTTGAGCCTTTGCCAAAACCGAGCAAATCCGCGCATGAGCATATTGCACATAAAAAACCGGGTTTTCTTTGGACTGCTCAGTGACCTTGGCCAGATCAAAATCCAAAGGCGCATCATTTTTGCGGGTCAGCATATGAAAGCGGGTCACATCCGGTCCAACCTGCTCCACAACATCACGAAGGGTCACGAAGTTCCCGGCCCGCTTGGACATTTTGACAGGCTCACCGTTTTTGGACAGCTTCACCAATTGGCATAGCTTTATGTCCACAGGCACTTTGCCGTCCGACAGGGCCGAAACCGCCGCCTTCATCCGTTTGACATATCCACCGTGATCGGCACCAAAGACGTCGATCAGCTGGTCAAAGCCACGCTCGATTTTGTCGTAATGGTAGGCAATGTCCGGGGCAAAATAAGTCCATGAGCCGTCAGATTTCATGATCGGCCGGTCCACATCGTCGCCGTGGGCGGTGGATTTGAACAAGGTCTGCTCGCGGGGCTCCCAATCTTCGGGGATTTTGCCCTTGGGCGGCTCAAGAGTGCCCTTGTAAATCAGCCCCTTGTCATCGAGCGTCTTGATGGCCGCTTCAATCTGACCGGTCCCATAAAGGGATTTTTCAGAGAAAAAGACATCCATCTCCACGTTCAGCGCGGCCAGATCCTCCCGGATCATGTCCATCATCGCTTGGGTGGCGAATTCCCGGAACTCGGGCAACCAATCCTCATTGTTGGAGCCCATGAGGCTCGCGCCATGCTTGTCCTTGAGCGCTTGCCCGACGGGCACAAGATAATCGCCGGGATAGGTTCCATCGGGAAATTCAACCGCCTGCCCGTTGGCCTCCAGGTAGCGCAAATAGGCGGACCGGCCCAAAACATCGACCTGCGCACCGCCATCATTGATGTAGTATTCGCGGGTCACATCATAGCCGGAATAGCTGAGCAAACTGGCCAGAGCATCGCCAAAAACCGCCCCGCGGACATGACCCACATGCAAGGGACCGGTGGGATTGACGGACACATACTCCACATTCACCCGCTGCCCGGCTCCTATGTCCGAGCGACCATAACCTGCACCAACATGAATGATTTGCGACACCAGCCCGAACCAGGCACCGGGATCAAGGCGCAGGTTCAAAAACCCGGGCCCGGCCACATCGGCGTTGGTGATACGGGGATCACTGACCAGCTTGGCGGCCAGCGCATCTGCAATGTCACGGGGTTTCATACCGGCGGGCTTTGCCAAAACCATGGCCGCGTTGGTCGCCATGTCGCCGTGGCTGGGGTCGCGGGGCGGCTCGACGGTGACATTGCCCAGATCGAGGTCGGCGGGCAAAGCACCGGCTTGCGTCATCTCCTCCAAGCCCGTGAGGACAACCATCTTGATATCAGCAAACAGGTCCATGCGATCCATCCAAAATCATGAGTTGGCGCTCGCATAGCCGATATGGAAGCGGCACTCAATTGCGTTGTGACGGGTTTGGAACGCGCTGGGGTCACTTCAAATGTTACGCCCGATCACAAATGAGCTCTAAGGTGCTGTGGTGCAAGGGTTTCTTAACTCTACTGCGCTAGCGGAGTAACCAAGGATTTAGCCGCACAAAACTCACAAGGAGACCGCAAAAATGCACAAGCTGACACCGCGCCAGAAAACCGCACGATCCTTCTTCGCGCTGGGTCATCCGCGCCGGTTGAAAATTCTGGAAACGCTCGCAGACTACCCAAGGGGCACCACCTATGAAGCCCTTGGCACAGCCACGGGCATCCCGCCTGCATCTCTGACCCACCACTTGCGATTTCTCAAAGACGCCCATTTGGTGCACCGCAAAATCAGCGGCCCCTATAGCATCTACACGCTCGACCAGACCCAACTCAGCGACGCATTGCAAAGCCCGATCCCAAGGCTCAAACGCGCCGCGTGAACCTCACGCCACCCCGTGAAGGGGCAAAGGCTTGCCAGTGATCACCTCATATTTTTGCAACGCGTAACGATCCGTCATGCCCGAAATATAATCCGAGACGACCCGCGCCCGCGCTGTCTCATCACCATCCGCCTCATCAGCCCAATCCGTGGGCATCAACGCAGGATCACCCATGCAGGCGGCAAACAGATCCGACACAACAGTGGCGGTGGCCACGCGCATCTCCATGACACTGGCATGGCGATACATGCGCTCAAACAAAAACGCGCGAATGTCCTTGAGCTGGTCAAACATACCGGCCGAGAACCGAACCACAGGCCCGCCCAACGCGCGAATGTCTTCCACGCTTTGCGCACCTGACCGCTCCAAAAGCCTTGTACTTTCAACAATGACATCCTCAACCATAGCCCCGAAAACCCGCCGCAGGCTCTCATGTTGGCGCCGTGACGGCTCCAAACCGGGGTAGCGCTGATCCACGTCGCAAATCGCCTCCCTCACCAAAGGCAGATCGGAAATGTCGCCAAGGGTGAACAAACCCGCCCGCAACCCGTCATCCAAATCATGATTGTTATAAGCCACATCGTCGGAAATCGCCGCCACTTGCGCCTCCGCACTGGCATGGGTCGCCAGCTCCAGATCATGCACCCGGTTGTAAGCCGCCAGCGCATAATGAAGCGGCGGGGCCACCGGACCATTGTGCTTGGCAATCGCCTCCAAACACTCCCATGTCAGATTGAGCCCATCAAACTCCGCGTATTTTGCCTCCAATTGGGTGACAATGCGGATGGCCTGCGCGTTGTGATCAAACCCGCCATAAGGTGCCATGGCCGCATGCAACGCATCCTCGCCCGTGTGACCAAACGGCGTGTGGCCAAGATCATGGGCCAAAGCCACCGCCTCTGTCAGCTCTTGGTTCAGCCCCAGCGAGCGCGCAATTGTGCGCGCCACCTGCGCCACCTCCAGCGAATGGGTCAGACGGGTGCGATAATAATCCCCCTCATGCTCCACAAACACCTGAGTTTTGTGCTTGAGCCGCCGAAACGCCTGAGCATGCAAAATACGGTCCCGATCGCGGTGAAACGCCGACCGGTGCGCCGACGGGGTCTCCGCATGAAGCCGCCCGCGCGACCGCGCCGCATCGCTTGCATAAGCCGCCATCGCCGACCGGTTCACATCACCGGTATTGCTGGTCATCTGATCTGCCCTCTTGTCGGATTGCTCCGAACTGCTTAAATCTGCCTGAGTGCTGACATAAACCAATCTAAGGCGTTGCGATAGATGGACCTTGCCCTACCGCCAAAAGTGACCGACCGCGCATTTGCCCGTTTGGCTGAAATTGCGCAAACCAGCGGCGAGACCAAACCCCTGCGTGTGGCCGTCGACGGTGGCGGCTGCTCAGGCTTTCAATATGATATCGCTCTGGCCGATAAGATCGAAGACGACGATATGGTCTTGGAAAAAGATGGCGCAAAAGTGCTGATCGACCCGGTCTCCCTGCCGTTTTTGTCCAATGCCGTGATCGACTTCTCCGCCGAGCTGATTGGCGCGCGGTTTGTGATCGAAAACCCCAATGCCACATCCAGCTGTGGCTGCGGCACGTCCTTCTCAATCTGACCGCCTCAGGCGGGTTCCAGAACATCCGGGAAATCGCGCGGATCAAGCGGCGCGTAGCCATATTGCGCCGCCACAGCCC
The DNA here is from genome assembly GCA_937920555.1 of uncultured Paracoccaceae bacterium. Taxonomy (GTDB): domain Bacteria; phylum Pseudomonadota; class Alphaproteobacteria; order Rhodobacterales; family Rhodobacteraceae; genus CAKZTM01. The sequence goes on from CAKZTM010000017.1 coordinate 62,854, forward strand.
AATCGATGCGCGCGTTGATGTGCGCCACAGCCGAGGCGGTCAACCCGTCCCGCCAGCCTTCCGACGCATAATAGTGCCGCCGCCCGGCCCCGTCCAAACCGCCCTTCTTGGTGGAGCCCTCCAATTCCTCAACCTCCACCTCACGCCCGGCCAAAGCCGACAACGCCGCGCCCAGCGACTTGGCCGGATCAAGCACAAAATCCTCGAAACTGAGCCGCTCAAACCGGGTGCCGCCAATGGCGGCCTGCCGTTCAAACTCCAAATAAGCCTTGAGCTTCAAAGACCACAAATCCATGGGCGAGCCCAATATCTTATCCACCCGATCACGCCCTAAACTCAGCCAAGGCTGCCGCAAAAACCCCTCAAAATCCTCTACCCGGTGCCCCAACTGATGGTAGGGCCGCCGGTGCAATGCCAAAGCCCAGGAATAGGGATTGCGAATGGTGAACAGAACCGCCACGCCGTGGGTAACGAAATCGGGCGCATAGACCGGCGCTGCATGTTTCCACGCCCCAACCGGACCCAACACATCATCCTGCAAATCGCGAACCGCCTCCCGGTAGACCTTTCTCCACGCAGCCCCCGTGATACCTTCCAACGTCTGCGCCATCTCCCGAAAGGGTCGCAAATCCGCCCCAGTGACCCCCGGCCGCCCGGTTCCGGTCACACCGTCTGCGGCATCAATCATGCGAATAACCGCCCGGGTCGCCGTGTTGCGCTCGCCAAAAACCTTGATCGATACCGCCTGTGACATATTCGCTCTTTTTTTCCGCGCCGCTGAACTTTAGGGTCGGCCCAAAGGATACCCGCCATGAAGATAGCTTCTTTCAACATCAACGGAATTAAGGCCAGATTACCAGCGCTTTTGGACTGGCTGAAAGAGGCCGCGCCGGACGTGGCGCTTTTGCAAGAGATCAAATCCGTTGATGAGGGCTTTCCGCGCACCCCGATCGAGGATCTGGGCTACACCGTCGAGACCCACGGCCAGAAGGGCTTTAACGGGGTCGCGATCCTGTCCAAACTGCCGCTCGAAGATATCTCGCGCGGCCTGCCGGGCAACGACGATGACGTGCAAGCCCGCTGGATCGAAGCCACCGTGATCGGCCAGACCGCGGTGCGTGTGTGCGGCCTCTATCTGCCCAATGGCAACCCGGCTCCGGGGCCCAAATACGACTATAAACTGGAGTGGATGGAACGACTTCACACCCGCGCCCAAGAACTGATGGAACTTGAAGAACCTGCCCTAATGGCCGGTGATTACAACATAATTCCGCAAGCTGAGGACGCAAAACGCCCCGATGATTGGCGCGATGACGCACTCTTTCGCCCCGAAAGCCGTGCGGCCTACCGCAAAATCCTCAACCTTGGCTTTACCGAGGCGTTGCGGGCCCGAAACACCGCCCCTCAGACCTACACATTTTGGGACTATCAGGCAGGCGCTTGGAATAAAAACGACGGCATCCGCATTGATCATTTCTTGCTCAACCCACAAGCGGCTGACCTGCTCAGCGACTGCCAGATCGACAAGGATATCCGCGACCGCGAGAAACCCTCGGACCACGTGCCCATTTGGGTGGAATTGCAAGCGTGATGGGCCAGAACAGCCCAAGTTAAACCCCCAACCGATCAAGCCCCGCCCAAAAACGGCGACACTCCGCGCTCGAAAGACTTGCCAGATCCAACCGGTGCGATGCATAATATCGCCATGGGTCGGCGATGGCGTCGCCAGCATTCACGTGCACACCCATCTTCCCTTCCTGAACGCCGGGATTTTTCTTTGCTGCGATGCAGTCGAGGAAGGTCACCTTCTTCGCACCGTGTTGCGGCATGATGATGAAGGAGCCAGAAATGGATCGTCCAGAGTTTTACCGTTTCCATCAGGGTGACAAGACCCTTCCCTTTGCCCCTCAAGAGTATGAAAACCGCCTCACGCGTCTGCGGGCTGATATGCAGGCAAACGGCGTCGAGGCTTGCGTTTTCACCTCCATGCACAATATCGCCTACTACTCGGGCTTTCTCTATTGTGCCTTCGGGCGACCCTACGCTTTGGTCGTGACCCAAACCCAAGACGTGACGATCAGCGCCGGCATTGACGCGGCACAACCATGGCGGCGCAGTCATGGCGACAACATCACCTATACCGACTGGCAGCGGAACAACTACTGGCGGGCTGTTCTGTCGATCACCGGGCCAAACAAGGCCATCGGATATGAGGCAGATCATTTGACCCTCACGCAAAGTGAATTGATGGACAGCTTTTTGTCGCCAAAGACAATGGTGGATGTAGCGCCCATGACAATGGGGCAACGGATGCACAAATCCGCCGCCGAAATCGCGCTGATCCGGTCTTGCGCGCAAGTGGCTGATGTGGGCGGCTACGCGATCAAAGATGCCATCAAAGCTGGCACCCGCGAAATTGACGTGGCCATAGCGGGCCGTGACGCCATGGAGCTGGAGATTGCCAAGCGGTTTCCCGACGCCGAATACCGCGATACATGGGTGTGGTTTCAATCCGGCATCAATACGGACGGCGCACATAACCCGGTGACCGGTCGGGTGTTGCAACCGGGCGATATCCTGAGCCTCAACACCTTCCCGATGATCAGCGCCTACTACACAGCGCTCGAACGCACGTTGTTTGTTGACACCGTAGACCCGCAAAGCCTGAAGATTTGGGAGGCCAATGTCGCAGCCCATGAACTTGGCATGAGCCTTCTAAAGCCGGGCGCAAGCTGTGCGGAGGTGACCCAGCAGATCAACAGCTTCTTTGCCGAGCGTGATTTGCTGCAATATCGCACCTTCGGCTACGGGCATTCCTTCGGGGTTCTGTCCCACTATTACGGTCGTGAGGCGGGTCTGGAATTGCGCGAAGACATCGACACCGTGCTGACACCGGGCATGGTCATCTCGATGGAGCCGATGCTGACCGTTCCACAAGGCACACCGGGTGCAGGTGGATACCGTGAGCATGACATTTTGGTCATTACAGAGGAGGGAAACGAGAACATTACAGGCTATCCCTACGGCCCTGACTTTAATGTGGTCTCCTAAAACTGGGTTAGGCGTGGTGCCTATTGCTTAGAAAAAGTCCGACCTTGGCGCATATGTCGCGAAGGTCGGATTTGGCTCACCCAATCCGCCTGCCCCCACACCTATGAGCCGCGCAAAATCTTCTCCATGGCACGCCCTTTGGCCAACTCATCGACCAGCTTGTCCAAATACCTGACCTTCCTAACCAATTCATCCTCGATCTCTTCCACCCGATCACCTGATGCAACTCCTCCTTATCCCTGCCCTTCTTTTCGATCTTTTGAAGATACATCGGATAAATCTTGGCAAAGCTCATATTGGCAAAAGTCTCGCGCGTAGATGTCTTGCTACCCATGTTCCAACCTCCCTAAAGCGTTTTGCTTTTAACTTGAGCCTTAATACATCGCCTAACGCGTTGAAATCTTTGACTTCAGAAAGCTCTTGGTGGTTCCGGGTTTCAAGCGGAACGCTCTGATTACTCCAAAGAGGCATAACATAAGCACGCCGAGCGGCCAATTCCCTCTCAAACCACGCACCCCCCGCCCTGCGCTGATCTGGCGCGGCTTTGAGACTTGGGACACGCCCCCAAAAGGACTATGCTCACCCCTACGGAGCAGGGATATTCGCCGGAGACAGCTCATGCCTGAAACACCCAATGTGCACACCGACACGCTGCCCGCAGACAGCCTGCTGCAAAACCGCATAGCTGCGCGCGATTTCATTGACTGCTTCTCTGTGGCCTCGCCCATGGGGCCGCGCGATGCGGCAAACGTGATCGTGGAGTTTCCCCGCTGGGCGCAAAGCCTGCTGCGCCTCCGCAAACTTGTGACCTCACCATTTGGGCTCTCTCAGGACGGACCGGCGGCCCCCGACAAAATCGGGCCATTCCCGGTGGAAATTGAAACACCCCATGAGCTGATCGCGGGCTTTAACGACAAACACCTGAATTTCCGCGTGTCGGTGACCGCCAAACACGGCAAAGTGTCGCTGGCCACATGGGTGCATCCGCATAATTTGGGCGGTAAAATCTATCTGCGCACGATTTTGCCGTTTCATATTGCCATCGCGCGCAATGCCCTCAAACGGGTCGCAGCAACACCGCTGGTCAACTGAACATTCCGGCGCATATTGCGATGCGCAAAAAACACCTTGCGCTAACAACAATTCCGAGTATGTTCGCGGCTTCGTTTTCACCTTGGGTGCACCTGAGTCTCGCGGCTACAAAAACGCGATTTCAGCCTCCCGAGCCAGACCAAGTTGAGGGAATAAACATGGCAGTCCCAAAGAGTAAAATCACGCGCTCCAAACGCGGTATGCGACGGGCACATGATGCGCTTGTATCGTCAAACCCGAATGAATGCGCAAATTGCGGCGAGTTGAAACGTCCACACCACGTTTGCGGCGCCTGCGGTCACTATGGCGACAATGAAGTTGTCTCAATGGTCGAAGAAATCGATCTGGACGAAGACGCGGCGTAACACCGCCCGGAAAGGCGCTGTCGAGGTGGACACCGGCGCAATACATTCCCCCGATGAGCGCATCATAATATCAATTGATATGATGGGCGGAGACAGCGGCCTCGCGGCCGTTGTTGGCGGCTTGGCAAAATCTGCCCAGAAAAACCAACGCATCGGCTTTTTGCTGCACGGCGATCAAGCCAAGATCGCGCCGCTGCTGAGCAAGTACAAAATCTCGGACATTTGCGAGATCCAGCATACCGACACCGTGATTTCCATGAATGAAAAGCCGTCCCGCGCCGTGCGTCAGGGCAAAGGCACATCCATGTGGAACTCCGTCGAGGCGGTGAAAGCCGGGCGCGCTAAAGTCGCCGTGTCCTGCGGCAATACCGGCGCGTTGATGGCCATGTCGATGCTGCTGTTGCGCAAAGTCCCCGGCGTGCACCGACCCGCCATCGCAATCCTCTGGCCCTCTCACAACCCGTCCGGCTTCAACATCATGCTCGATGTCGGTGCCGATATCCGCGCCGAGGCCCAAGACCTGGTGACCTACGCGATCATGGGCGCGGCCTATGCCCGCCACGGAATGAACCTCAAACGCCCCCGCGTCGGCCTGCTCAATGTTGGCACCGAAGACCATAAAGGCCGCGAAGCGCTGCATGATGCGGCCGAACGACTGGAAGCCCGCGAAGGCGAAGAATTCCAATATGTGGGCTTTGTCGAAGGCGGCGATATGCCGTCGGATAAAGTCGATGTGATTGTCACCGACGGGTTCACCGGCAATGTGGCGATCAAAACCGCCGAGGGCACAGCCTCGCTGATCAGCGGGCTCCTGCGCGAAGCCTTCAAACACTCGATCTGGTCGCGCATCGGCGCACTCTTTGCCCTGACCTCGCTCAAACGACTGGCCAAACGCATCGACCCGCGCCGGGTGAATGGAGGCGTCTTCCTTGGCCTCAATGGCACAGTTATCAAATCCCACGGTGCCGCCGATGCAACAGGCGTCTCGGCGGCAATAAAGCTCGCATTTCAGCTCACCGACGGCGGATTTGAGGAAAGACTGGCCGCACGGGTTGCATCCGCCGCCCTCTCCTCTAATGATACTGTTAATAAGTAACCAATAATAAACGTCGCCAGAGGCTCCACATATGAGCGTTATCAGAGCTGTAGCCCAAGGCTGCGGTCACCACCTCCCGTCACGCGTTGTCGAGAACGCCGAATTTGCCGAAACGCTCGACACCACGGATGAATGGATCAGATCACGAACCGGGATCGAGCGCCGCCATTTCGCCGCCGATGGTGAGCTGACATCCGACCTCGCAATCAAAGCGGCTAAGGCGGCTTTGGCCAATGCGGGCATGGACGCCTCCGAGCTGGACGCGATCGTGCTGGCCACATCCACCCCGGACGAAACCTTCCCCTCCACCGCCACCAAAGTGCAGCACGCGCTTGGCATGGGCGGCGGGTTTGCCTTTGACATCCAGGCGGTTTGCGCGGGCTTTGTCTTCGCACTGGCCAATGCCAATGCGCTGGTGCTGTCGGGTCAGGCCAAATGCGTGATGGTGATCGGGGCCGAAACCTTCTCGCGGATCATGGATTGGACGGACCGGGGCACATGTGTGCTCTTTGGCGACGGGGCCGGTGCGCTGATCCTGCGCGCCGAGGACGGGACCGGCACCGCCCAAGATCGCGGCATATTGTCGACCGATCTGAACTCCGACGGGGCCCATCACGACATTCTTTACGTAGATGGCGGCGTGTCTTCGACCCAAAGCACCGGTGTGTTGCGGATGGAGGGCAAGGAAGTCTTCCGCCATGCGGTCTCCAAATTGGCCGAAACCGGCCACACCGCCCTGAGCCGCGCGGGGCTGACCGGCGACGATATCGACTGGCTGGTGCCCCATCAGGCCAATTTGCGGATCATTCAAAGCACCGCCAAGAAAATCGACCTGCCGATGGAAAAAGTGATCCTGACCGTGCAAGATCACGGCAATACTTCCGCTGCCTCCATCCCCTTGGCCCTGTCCTCGGGCGTGGCCTCGGGCCAGATCAAAACCGGCGATCTGCTCTTGATGGAGGCGATAGGCGGCGGCCTTGCATGGGGTGCTGCCGCCCTCCGGTGGTAGCCTCATAAGCGGCACCGCGGGGATATGGAAAACACCTCACATCATCTCGCGGGCCCCCAAGACTGGAACCACCTGATACCCCGGCCCCTCAGGCCATTTTGAGATTAAACCGCTGGTCCTGCGCGCGTGCCAAATGCGCAGGGTCCACAAAGGGCTTTGAATTGGACGCACAGCGCCACAGAAATTTCTGAAGCTGCTTTCCTTTGAAAACCGGAAAAGCCGTGCGCCCGAAATCCCGCAGGTCCAGTGTCTTGCGCAAAAACTCGATGCGCATCCGCGACGACAGCGGCAAGGCTTGCAGGGTCACCGGCGCCATCAACAGGCTCTCAACCCAAGTACCATTGGCATGAACCGCCTGATGGCGCGAAAACAGCATATGCCAATACGTGACCAGCTCGTCCGATGTAATCTGGGTCACGCCGGGTAGACCGACAAGATGTTTGGCCGCCACAAACACATGCGGGCTGCCGCACATCCGCTCGGCAATGGGCGATGACAGAACCATTCGGTGCTGCGGTGAGACCCGCAATCTCTGCGCCGGTGTCGACGGGCCCAACGATCCTTTCTCAAACTCGATCGCCGCAGTTTTCTGGGACGGGCGGCAGGTCTGACTGCCGGTCAACAGCAGCGGCTGCAACCCATCGGTGAGCGTGGCAATCCTGTCGCCGGGGCGAAGCCGTTCCACCCGCACCGGTCCTGTGGCTGTTGGAACCAGCGTACCCGACGTGATGCACACCACACTAAAATCATAAGTTCTATCTTGACCGAATGACCCAGAATAATCCGACCGCTCAACAGAGGTCAGCTCGACCGCCTGAACAGTTTCTCCGTCAAGGTCCGAGCTGGTAATAAAGACATCACCATTTTCCAACTGAACCGTAAAGAACTCCGTTGTGAAGGTGCTGCCATCCCCGCGCGTCACGATCCCGTTATAAACAATGGTCGAATCCAGACCGGACGTGATCGATCCCGCCCCAAGATCATAGGTCATGGAATCGGTCGGATTGAATTCGTTATCCTCAATCAGGCTATTTCCGTTGGTGTTGTTTACAACAAGAGCAGTCTCTTCGATGCTGGTATACGTCCCCAATATGGTCGCAGCATGCTCTGCATCATTGTCGCTCTCATCGACATCTAAATCTGAGAAATTCCCCAGATAAATTGTATCAAAATTGAATGTAGACATACCACCAAACCCCGAAACTCGTTACCAACGCCTCTTTTACACGAAGACCTCTAACAAAACGTTAGGTGAAGGCTGCGGCAAAGGCCTTTGGGTCCAAAATCCGCCCGTCCCGGTGGCGCTTAACGCTTGATTAACCAAGCTTACCAAACCCTCACCGAACGCCGTCTTAACCACGCCCAATGCCCCGATTTGTCATATCGATGTCATACAGGAGTCATACACAAGTCATACAAATTGATGCCATTAAGAAAGCCCTGTTAACAATTGATTCGAAACGCTTTTCGGCCCCACGCATCTCAAAACACCACCAAACCGCTCAGATCACAGCGGCGCAATATCCCCTTGCGCCCTTAGAGCGTGGAAATCTTGGGTGAATTGGGTCAATTCACCGCGCTCAATGGCACCGCGCAACCCCGCCATAAGCTCTTGATAGTAATGCAGATTGTGCCAAGTCAAAAGCATCGACGAGATTATCTCCTGCGACCGAAACACATGATGCAAATAGGCCCGGCTGTAGTTTTGGCAGGCCGGACAACCACAAGTCTCATCAAGCGGTCTTGGGTCATCCGAATGGCGCGCATTCTTAATGTTTACAACGCCGTAGCGGGTAAATGCCTGCCCGGTGCGGCCGGACCGCGACGGCAACACACAGTCAAACATGTCGATCCCCCGCGCGACCGCGCCAACCAGATCATCAGGCTTGCCAACCCCCATCAAATAACGCGGCTTGTCATGCGGCAATTGCCCCGGCGCATAGTCCAAAACGCCGAACATAGCCTCTTGCCCCTCGCCCACTGCAAGCCCGCCAACCGCATACCCGTCAAAGCCGATTTCCGTAAGCATTTCAGCACTTTGCGCCCGCTGATCCTGATAGACGGAGCCCTGCTGAATGCCGAAAAGCGCGTATCCGGGCCGGTCTCCGAATGCGGCGCGGGATCGTTTGGCCCAGCGCATGGACAGCTCCATTGATGCCCGCGCCTGCGCTTGCGTGGCCGGATGGGGCGTGCATTCATCAAAGCACATGACAATGTCAGACCCCAAAAGCCGTTGAATTTCCATAGAAGTTTCCGGCGACAACATGTGTTTGGAGCCGTCAATGTGGCTTTGAAAGGTCACACCCTCCTCGGTCATTTTGCGCAAATCCGTCAGGCTCATGACCTGAAAACCGCCTGAATCTGTCAAGATCGGCCCGTCCCAATTCATGAATTTATGCAATCCCCCCAAGCGGTTAACCCGCTCAGCACCGGGGCGCAGCATCAGATGATAGGTGTTGCCCAACAAGATCTCCGCGCCCGTGGCCCGCACGCTTTCAGGCATCATCGCTTTGACGGTGGCGGCCGTGCCCACAGGCATGAAGGCGGGGGTCTGAATGTCTCCGCGCGGGGTCGACACAACCCCTCTGCGCGCCGCGCCGTCGGTCGCATCTATCTGAAACTCAAAGCGTTTAACCATTCTGACATACCATGTTGATCTGGCCGAAATTACACCGTGATTGCCACGAGCGGCACAGAAACACCACGCAAAACAACGCTCTAGTGCAAGAGTTTCGCTTTACCTGCCGCCGCGCTATGGACACCGCGCGACAATAACCTATATGTTTGGTCAGGAATATCAGAGATATTGGACGACCATGAACGACGAGACCGCCCCACCCATTGAAGGCACGCCGCTGATCAAGCCTTCAACCACCGATCATCCGCTTTATGACGCGATTGTTGAGGCCTGCCGGACCGTTCATGATCCTGAAATCCCTGTGAATATCTATGACCTTGGCCTGATCTACACCATCGAGATCAGCAAGGAAGGCGAGGTCGATATCGAGATGAGCCTGACCGCGCCCGGTTGCCCGGTTGCAGGTGAGATGCCCGGTTGGGTGGCAGAAGCCGTGGAGCCTCTGCCGGGTGTGAAGACCGCGAATGTGCAGCTGGTCTGGGAGCCGCAATGGGGCATGGATATGATGTCCGACGAGGCGCGCTTGGAGCTTGGCTTCATGTAACCGCAGGGTGGGTTAAACCCTTTTTAACCCATGTTTTTCTAAAATTGCTGTCAGAAGTTCGCGGGTATGGGTCCGGTGCGCCCTGTGTACGGCCTCCGCCGTGTCGCCATCGCCGCGCAAAATGGCATCATAAAGGGCGCGGTGGTCCTCGTTGGATTTTGTCGGCAGGGGCCGCCTGTGCAGTGTAAGGTTTCGGGCGCGGCGCACCCGGTCATTAAAATTGAGTACTATGCGTTGCAAATGCGCGTTTCCTCCCAATGAAATCAAGGCGTTATGAAAATCTTCATCCGCTTTGGACCAAGCAACACGATCATCGATTTTGGTGGCTTGCTCCATCTTCAAAATGCACCCTTCCAAACTCGCGAGCTTACTTTGCGGGTGACCGGCAAGGGCGGCCGTTCTGGCGGCCAGACATTCCAGCGCGGTGAGCACCTCGTAAATCTCGGACATTTCGCGGGCAGAAATCGCGCAAATCCGCACCCCTTTGCGCGGACGCACCTCCAGCAAGCCCTCCCCGGCCAGCACCAAAGTGGCCTCGCGCACAGGGGTTCGCGACATGCCCAACCGGGTGGCCAGCTCACTTTCCAGATGGTTGGAATCTGCTGGCAATTCGCCCGAGAAAATCAACCCGCGCAGCTCTTCGATTGCTGCCAAAGTGTTTGATTTTTCGCGTTTATTCATGGGTGGCCCTGCATTTGGCGACGGGATCAAAAGCGCCACAACACTACCTTTGAAAGGCCCGCCCTGCCAACCGCAATATCTCGGCACTTTCTCGCCGGGTCAGTTTGACAATAAATTTGTTAACGTATACATTAAATGAATGCACTGCGTTGGAATTTGGCTCGGCGCTGCCCCCACCCTCGTTTCGGGCAATGATGCAGCCAAAGGTCTCATGACTGAGAGACTGGTATAGCCCCCTTGGGGATGGCCGGACAGAGCTTGCGCGTTCTGGCCGTCCCCTTGATTGGCCCACGGCAACACCCCACCTTGAAGCAGGCCGGCGGAATACGTATGTTACAGCCAGAAACACATTAGGCGGTACACATGTTCGGCATTCCGGGAAAAGATGCGGTCACAATGACCGATGCAGCAATTGCCCAGATCAATAAATTGATGTCTGACGGCGGCAAGAAAGGCCTCAGGATCGGGATCAAAAAGGGTGGCTGTGCGGGCATGGAATACACCATGGATTATGTCGACGAAATTGACCCCAATGACGAGGTCGTGGAACGTGACGGCGCGCGTGTTATGATTGCCCCGATGGCGCAGATGTTCCTGTTCGGCACGGAAATCGACTATGAAGTGGCGCTGTTGGAAAGTGGATTTAAGTTCCGCAATCCCAATGTGACAGAGGCTTGCGGCTGCGGCGAATCCATCAAATTTGGCGATATGACCGCCTAAAGCGTTTTGCTTTTAACTTGAGACACAAGACATCACCTAACGCGTTGAAATCTTTGATTGCAAGAGCTATCGGTGCTTCCGGGTTTAAAGTGGAACACTCTAAGCCACCACCCCCGCCAGCCCCATAAAAAGAAGGTGCCCGCATGGCCGTGACCGCCTCTCAAAAGGAGTTTATCGCCGATCTTTTTGGGGGGCTTGGGGGGATTTCCACGCGCGCTATGATGGGGGGCCTGTGCATCTACCACGACGGTATTATTTTCGCGATTCTGGGCTCCGACGAGAAAATCTACATCAAAGCCAAAGGCCCGCTCGCCCATGACCTTAAAGCGGCCGGCGCCACCAAGTTTTCCATGACCCGCAAAAACGGCACGATCGGTTCTATGGGGTATTGGACCTTGCCCGACGAAGGGCTCGACGACCCGGAGGTCGCCTGTGACTGGGCCCGGCGCGCATTGGCCGCGTCCGACAGCTAGACAAAACCCGGCCGCCGCGCCACACTCAAACGCACGAGCACCAATCCCTCACACACCCACGGGAGCGTCTGAGCCTTGGCTAACCACACATCCACGACGTCCGAACCAGAAGTTGCCGCCCAAAGCCCCCAAGTACTCGCCAGCGGCCTGATGAGCGAAGCCGAAAACTTTCTGGTTTCCATGGTTCAGCCTTGGCGGCTTTACCAACTGGCCATTCTCATCGCCATTTTCGCAGTGGCACATGTTCTGACCCGCTACATTCTTGATCCAAAAATTGATGCTTGGCTCCGTAGCCTGAAAAATATGCGCCCCTCGCAACTACGCTTCTTGCTGCTGATTGCGCGGCGCAGCCGGCTGATCTTGTTTGCCTTGATCGCCTGGACCGTTGTGTTCATCATGCGGGAATTCACCTGGCCGAGCCGCTCCTACCTGATCTCTATCGGGGCCACATTGGCCACGGCTTGGGCTTTTGTGGCCATTGCAACCCGACTGATCCGCAATTCCTTGCTGCGCACCACCGTGCGTTACGGCGCATGGGCCTATGTCACCATCAGCATCTTGGGCATCGAGGACACAACCTACCGCCTGTTGGATTTGGCCGCCGTCGATTTTGGCACCTTGCACATCTCGCTTTTGATGATCCTAAAGGCCGCACTGGCCCTTGGCGCGATGCTGACACTTGCCAGTTGGGCCAACCGGTTTCTTGGCAGCAGGATATCCAAGGTCAATGACCTGTCGCCCTCAATGCAGGTACTGGCCGAAAAGCTGGTCGCCATTATTCTGTTTGGAGCCGCCACCCTGCTGGCCCTCAAAACCATCGGCTTTGATCTGTCCTCCTTTGCCATCTTGTCGGGTGCCGTTGGTATTGGTCTTGGCTTTGGCCTGCAAAAAGTCGTCTCAAACTTCGTCTCCGGCTTTATTCTCCTACTGGATAAATCGATCAAACCCGGCGACGTCATCTCGCTGGGCGACACATTTGGATGGATCCAGAACCTGTCGGCCAGATATGTCTCGGTGCTGACCCGTGACGGGCGTGAATATCTGATCCCGAACGAGGATTTGATCACCGGCCAGGTGGTCAATTGGTCCCATTCATCGGATTATGTGCGCCTCGACATCCATTTCGGGGTCGATTACGCCTCTGATCCGCATCTGGTGCGCAAAATTGCCGTTGATGCGGCCAAAGGCGTGGCACGGGTGCAAGCCAACCCCGCACCAGTGTGTCACATCACCGGTTTTGGCGACAGCTCCATCGACATGATCCTGCGGTTCTGGATCGACGACCCGTCAGGCGGGCTGACCAATATTCGCGGCAATGTTCTGCTGGCCCTTTGGGACACGCTTAAAGAGCACGATATCAACATCCCGTTCCCGCGCCGCGATGTGCAAATCCTGAGCGAAACTTCCTTCGCGGCCCCAAGCGCCAAAGACGCCTGACAACACCTGCCCGATTTGTTAATTAGGTCGGGACATGAATTTTAGCAAGGATGGACCGCGCATGCCCCGTAAACTCGCCGCTGGCAATTGGAAGATGAACGGAACTCTGGGCAGCATTTCAGAGATCACAGCGCTCTCCAAGGCCTGCCCTGATCCCGCCTGCGACGTGCTGATTTGCCCGCCTTTCACGGCCATCGCCAGCTTCGCGCACGCGGCCAAAGGCACGGCGATTTCTATCGGCGCGCAGGATTGCCACGCCAACGCATCCGGTGCCCATACCGGCGATCTGTCTGCTGAAATTCTGGTGGATGCAGGGGCCACGCATATCATCGTGGGCCATTCAGAGCGCCGCGCTGATCACGGCGAAAGCGACGCGGATGTGAATGCCAAAGCCCAAGCCGCATGGCGCGCCGGGGCGGTTGCGATCATCTGTGTCGGTGAAACCGAGGCAGAGCGTGATGCGGGCGACGCCCTCAAAGTCGTGAGCAATCAGATGACAGGCTCGATCCCGGACGGGGCCACCGCGGCCAATACGGTGATCGCCTACGAACCGGTCTGGGCCATCGGCACTGGCCGCGTGCCAAGCCTTGAGGACATTGCAGAGGTCCATGACGAGATGCGTGCGCGCCTTGCAGCGCGTTTCGGTGATGACGCCAGCGAGATGCGCCTTCTTTATGGTGGCTCGGTCAAGCCATCAAACGCGGCCGATATTTTCGCGGTATCCAACGTCGATGGCGGTCTTGTGGGCGGCGCGTCGCTTAAAGCCTCCGACTTCGCGGGCATCGTGAACGCGGCGGGTTAAGAGCGCGCAAATTGTCGTCTGTGAGCCGGACCCAACACCAAGACAGCGCGTCCCGGGCTTGACCCGGGACCTCTACCTCTGCATGCGCGTCGCACCCAAACTTCATCCCGATAGGCACGCTCACATGCCCAATCGTTAAAAGATGGGGTCTTGCGTCGCCTCAATTACGCCTGTCAGATTTTCTATCGGCGCGCTTTCAGGGTCAATCGTACCGTTCACAACCCCAACCATTGCTTTGGAAAAGTCGCCATTCACAAAACGCGCGTCAAAGGTTGCGTCAACCTGAAACTCTTCGCTGAATTGACGGTCAAATGCGATTTGATCGGAAAACACTCCATTGATTGTTCCGGTAAGATTAGACCCAGAAACATTCGTCACATTAACACTAAGTCGTGTGCTTGTATCCAACAGACCATCTGGGATGGTAGGATGACCGGCCATATCAATAAACCCGACCGTCCCGCTGCCCGTGCCGTTGACCATATCCAAAATCACAGAAAACCCGCCACCGATAAACTCGTCCTTATTACCGATTTGCGCAACAAGACCGCCATCAAATTTGGCAGCACCCGTCGGGGGCGCGGCCACGGGCCTGCTGTTGTAGTCGTTGAACTGCGAGAAGGTACCTACTTGGGTTGGGTTCGCAATGGCGAGCTGCTGGGATTGCAGGCTCAACGCATTAGAAAAAAGGAGCGACCCTGGCGCCCCGCCTCGGGTCATTTCACGGCTCACAGGGTCGGTCGATCCGCCGCAAGCCCCTAAAGCCAGAAGACATGTAAATGAAATCGCCGCTGTAAATCCTCGCATCTCACACTCCAATAAAATGATTAGTATTCAGACAATCAATAAACGTTAACAATTGCAGGTAAAACTGTCCATAGCATGACCTCAAACCCTCTTTTGCGATCTTTACTTGGCTATTATTTGCCAGAATTGGATCGCGCTATCCCGATCATAGGCTCGAAATGCCTGCCGCGACATATCTGACCTTGATGCGCGGCCAAAACCGCACCGAGGCCCCGCCAAACCCTAGAGCGTTTCGGTTTGAATAACCAAAGATGCCGTGGCAACCTCCGCCTACGTCTTTTTCAATCTATTCATTTCACGGAAACCTATCATGGCAACAATATTGTTTGGAATTTTCGATAACATCACTGGCGTCTCGGCTTTTGACGCGACCTCGGCCCGGCTGGTCATCACCACCGTGCCCACAACCGGGGTTTTGTATTACGAGCTGAACAACTCCGGCAATTTGGTTCCGTTTAACACACCGGTCGATCTGACCTTTCCCAATACCAACACGATCAGGCTTTTTGGATCGTCTCCGTTCAATGACAGTTTCAGTATGGGACAGGTGGTCGGATCATTGCAGCTGTTCTCCCCTAACGGCGGGGCTGGCACCGTCAATGTCAATGAGAGCCTGCAATCGACGATCAATGGATCCTTCCCGCGCGACTATCTGGGCACGCCGGGCGACGACCTGATCGCGGCGAACGGTGACGGAAACATCATTTTAGGCTTTGAGGGCAATGATCTGATCAATGCAGGTGCGGGCACCGATAATATCTTTGGCTCAGATGGCAACGACACGATCAATGGCGACGCAGGCGATGACACGATCAATGGGAATGCCGATGATGATCTGATCAATGGCGGTGGCGGCAATGACCAGATTAACGGAGGCAGCGGTGCGGACACCCTCAATGGTGGCAGCAACAACGACACAATCGTAGGCGGCGATGGGGATGACCGGTTGTTCGGCCAAATTGGTCAGGATGTGTTGTCGGGCGAAGACGGGCACGATTATCTCGCCGGTGCCAATGCCCAAGACCTGCTTAATGGCGGGGCGGGAGATGACACATTATTGGGCCAAGGCGGGAGCGACACGATCCTTGGCGAAGCAGGCGATGACAGCATCCTCGGAGGCGCCTCAGCGGATCAATTGAGCGGTGGCGACGGTCAAGATACGATCGACGGCGGGGCGTTCAACGACCTTATTCTGGGCGATTTGGGTGACGATCTTCTGATCGGCGGCTCCGGGCGCGACACGCTCTTGGGCGGGGACGGCAATGACCAGATCAACGGCGGGTCCTCAAACGACACGCTCTTGGGTGAGGTAGGCAACGACACTCTTGATGGCGGTATCGGGAGCGATGCAATCGATGGCGGGGACGGCGATGACCTGATCATGGGGGGAAATGCCAATGACACGCTTTATGGCGGTGCCGGATCGGACATGATGTTTGGCGGCTCTGGCAGCGATCTTTTCATTATCGAGGGCGGTCAGGGCGGCGATACAATCTGGGGCGAGGCCGGCGCCGACACGTTCGATTTCGCAACCGGCTTTGGCACTGTGGATATCGCAGATTTCTCCAAAGCGCTTGATGTGATTGACTTGGTTGATGTGACCTCTGCTATAAGTTTTGGAGATTTGGCGATCAGTTACACCTCAGATGCGCTGATCCAAATCAACGGCGGAGATACCATCCTGCTCACCGGAGTGTCAGCCGGGCTGACGTCGGACCACTTCGCGTTTTAACCGGGCCGCGGGGCGGTTATCCGTCCAGCGGAACCGTGGCTTGAGGCACCATGCGGGCATATTTGACCTTAGGCTTGATCGCCTCCACATGTGCCTTGGCCACCCCAAGCCGCTGACTAAACGCGGTGGCGGTGATCTCGCCTGCCTCGCCTTCGGTCTCAATCCAGAAACCGGCCAGACCCGACTTTAGCACTATGACATCAGGCCCAATGACGCGGGCCGGGCCTGTCACCTCCAACGAGACCACATCATCGAAATAGGGCATCACATTGCCGAATTGATCCAAGGCACGGACAATCACGCGGGTGCTGTCCTTCGCTTGTGCGGCCAAATAATCATTGTCAGCCACCATCTCCAGCTGGGAGGGCACCGGATTTGCAGGCAAACGGACTTTGCTCACGGGCTCCCCGTCCACAAAACCGGTGAAATACCCGTCTTCCCAAGCCATACCCCATTCGCCGATCTCTTCGGGCGCAACACTGCGCGCATCAATCACCACCGGCGCATGGGGCAGATTGGGGAATGTGTCGCGGTCGGGATAAATCCGCTTGGGCTTTTGATCGCCAAAGCGAAACTCGACAAAATCGCAATTGGTCAGAATGATCAAAGGCACGATCCCGCCAACGCTCCGCTCGCCGCGCGCCCAATAGGTCACCGGCTTCAAAACCGGCTCATCAGACGGGTCACATTGGCTTTTGTAGACGTAGGCCGCGAATTTGGGCTCGCGGAACATATCCATCACGCCGTGATAGCAAATCTTGTCACCAGACCCGAAATCGCGGTGCGTGTTGTAATCGAACATGCACCAGCCAATCGCCCCGGAATTATGCGGATCGCCATAAGCTGCATCGAGCACGCGAAGATGGCGCAAGACATGCTCGGACTGACGCTCCTCGCCGTCCCACCGCTTGGTGGGGTACATGTGCCCGTTATACTCGGTCACAAGATAGGGCACATGTGTCGGCAAGCCGGTCACTGTCTTTTGGTCCCGCAGCGGCATTGGCGGGCGATTGCCCCGCTGTGATGGAGGTGTGCCAAGCCAGAAATCGTTCATCGTATAGACATCTTCGAGAAACTCGGAATTCTCGATGCACCGCACGCCCCCCGTGGGGCGTGTCGGATCAAGCCTGTGGGCCAGCCGGTTGGTTTCTTTGTAAAACTCGTGATCATCGGGGCTTTCATTAATACGCACGCCCCACATGATGATCGACGGATGGTTCCAGTCGCGCTCGATCATCGCGCGGACATTCTCCACAGAGGCCTTCTTCCAATCCTTGTCGCCAATATGCTGCCAGCCGGGAAGCTCTTCGATCACCAAAAGCCCGATCCGGTCGCAATGATCCAGAAAGAACGGGCTTTGCGGGTAATGAGAGGTCCGCACAACGTTGCATTTCAGCTCATGCTTCAAAATCTCCGCATCACGCTCCTGCGCCCGGCGCCCCATTCCATAGCCCACATACGGGAAGGATTGATGCCGATTGAGCCCACGCAGCTTGTAAGGTTTACCGTTGAGCATGAACCCATCAGCCGTAAATTCAGCCGAGCGAATGCCGACAAACGTGTTGCAAACGTCGCGTCCCTTATCGGTTTTGACGGCGACCTTGACCCGGTACATCAGCGGGTTATCCGGCTCCCAAAGCTCGATGGACTTCAAGTCATCAAGACCTACGATCCCGCCGCCCTGACTGACAATCGCCTCAGCCCTGCGAATGGGCCGGTTCTGCTGGTCAAAAAGCTCAACAGTCATCCGACCGCTGAATTCCAAATCCTGTGGGTTGCTAAAACTCGTCGTAATGGTCAGCCGCTTTTTGGCCTCCAGAACGTCCCCCGCCTCCACACGGACATTGCCGATGGACACCGGATCACAAACCTTCAACCAAACATCCCGGTAAATCCCGGCATATGTCAAAAAATCAATCTGTCCCCCGAAAGGCGGAATGTCCGGGTTCTCCGAGCCGTCCACCTTCACAGAAATCAGATTGTCACCTGGCCGTAGATGCGGGGTAAGACGGGCCTCAAACGGGGTGTAGCCATCACGGTGCGCCACCACCTCTTGGCCGTTGATAAACACGACCGTGTCAGCCATCGCCCCGTCAAACACCAACGAGACCTCTTGGCCCTCGAACTCGTCACGCCATTTCAGGTTCTTTTGGTACAGGAACGCACGCTGATAGATGGTCTCATCAAAGTAATTTAGCGGCAACTCAACGGCGTTATGGGGAAGTACAATAGCGCTGCCCGATTGGGTCACACCAACCATGCCCGGATCGTAACGATCACAGAAGATCCAGTCCCCGTTAAACGAAGTAACTAAACGCACCCCGTAGTCCCTATATTGTAGCGATCCCCAAGATTCAGATGCCAGAAACCGGTCAATAATTCCAGTCAAATAGTGTCCGCTGAGAAGAAAATTCCACCAAGCCGCAACAATTTACGTGACGCGGCTCAACTTTTAAGAGCCGCAAGGAATTTCTTGGCCGTTTTCACCCGCTTCCCTGTGGCCAAGACGATGGAACCGGCCGCCACCGCCGGGCGGCGGGATACCAACAGTCGCTCGGTGTTAACCCAAAAAACGCACGAACATCTTTAAGAGCCGTTCAGCTCCGCAATCCGTCCCAGCAATCCTTGCGTGGAGGCATCTTTTCCATCGGGCGACGTTTGCCCGCGGACAATGGGAACCAGCGCTTGGGCCAAGGCCTTGCCAAGCTCCACACCCCATTGGTCATAAGAATTCACACCCCAGATGGTGCCCTGCACAAAGACTTTATGCTCATAAAGCGCGATCAGACGACCAAGAGCAAATGGGTCCAGACGGCGTTGAACGATGGTGGTGGAGGGCCGGTTTCCAGGGAACACTTTGTGCGGAACCAAAGCCTCCGTCACCCCTTCGGCGCGCACTTCATCGGCTGTTTTGCCAAAAGCCAACGCCTCGGACTGGGCCAGACAATTGGCCAATAGCAATTCATGCTGATCGACATAGTCTGAACCGGATGTGGCTGACACAATGAAATCAACCGGGATAATATCGGTGCCCTGATGAATGAGCTGAAAGAACGAATGTTGTGCATTGGTTCCGGGCTCGCCCCAGATGACCGGACCCGATGAGCGCTCCAAGGCACTCCCGTCCAGTGCAACCCGCTTGCCGTTACTCTCCATATCGAGCTGCTGAACATATGCCGGGAGCCGCTCCAAACGCTGATCATACGGCATCATCGCCACGGTGGCACATCCCATCATATTGCGCCGCCATATGCCTATCAGCGCCAACAGAACCGGAAGATTGTCCGCCAAAGGCGCGGTTTTGAAATGCTGGTCCATGGACCGGGCACCAGACAGGAACGCGCGGAAATGATCGCTACCAACACTCAACGCAACCGAAAGGCCGATGGCAGACCAGACCGAATACCGTCCGCCAACCCAATCCCAGAAACCAAAAACGCGGACCTGAGGAATGCCAAAGGCCTCGGTTGCCTCCAGATTAGTCGACAATGCGGCCATGTTTTGCGCCGCCGCCGCGCCGAGCCACGCCTTGGCCGCGGCCGCATTGGTCATGGTCTCTTGGGTCGTGAAGGTTTTAGAAGCCACCAGAACCAAAGTCGTCGCCGGATCAAGCCCAGCCGTCACATCCGAAAGATGCGCCCCATCCACGTTAGAGACAAAATGCACATTCGGCCCCTGCCCGCGATAAGGGCTCAGCGCGCGGGCCACCATCACCGGCCCCAAGTCGGACCCGCCAATGCCGATATTGATCACATCGGTAAACCGACCTGCTTTAGCCGCGATATCGCCGCTGCGCACCTGATCGGCAAAGGCCAGAAACGCATCCAAAACCGGCTCCACCAGTTCGGCTGTGGGGGCACCATCAACCATAAATCCGTCCGAGCGCTCAGCCCGAAGGGCGACATGCAAAACCTCGCGATCTTCCGTTGAATTGATCCGCTCGCCCGCAAACATCGCATCCCGGCGGGCCTCAACTCCAGCCGCCTTGGCCAGACCGAGCAAGGCCTCAAACGCCCCTGCATCAATCCGTTCCTTGGAAAAATCGATCGTCAGATCGTCAAGCTGACGCGAGAAGTGGCCAAATCGCCCCTCATCCTTAAAAAGATCGCGCAAATGCGCGGGCTTGAGCCGGTCCCAATGGGTCTGCAAACTGCTCCAATGATCGTCATGCATCGCAGGTCGTCCTGTGGTTGTTATATGTCCCAACTCCCTACACGAACCAACTGCAACCCGTCGAGTCTTCCCCCTGCTTATCGCATGTTTCCTGTGATAAAGCCGCTGATTGTGTTGCCGCTCGGATCGTTAAAATCATTCACTTGACCCACGGCCAAATCCTGACCAGACAGATTTACGAAACCACCGTTCACCGTCGTGTTAACTGGGACGTTTTCTGCGCCAACTGTCAGATTTCCGTTATAATCGGCCTGCCAGAACGCTCCGTTGATCTGACCATTTGTCACCTGAGGCGACCCACTTATGGTTCGCACAATCGATGGCGTGGGCGTGTCTGCGCCGGCGACTTCGATGAAATTCGTGGTCGTGCCAGACACCGTACCTGCGTTAAAGTCAGCGTTCAATGTGGAGCGCCCCACATAATCTCTTTGGTCTCCGGGCAGAAAACGCTCCAATTCCACAATGCCATCATAGGTCGCTGTTGCCACAGCCGGAAGCATAGGCGTCATTGTTGAGACATCAATTGTTGAGATATTTGCATAGCTTATAAGCTCGCTCAAACTGATCGGACCTGACGAGGCACTTGGAAATGCGGGCAACAAAGCAGGCCCGCCGCCCAAACCTCCGCCGCTGCCGCCATCTCCGCCCCCGCAAGCACTTAGCACACAAATCGTCGCTGCAACCGTGATCGTGTTCATACGCATGATACATCACCTCGCTGTGAATGAATGCGGCCACCCAGAGCGGTGACCGCGACAAGACAAAGGCTAGTGCATCACTGGGGTGACGTAGAGTAAGGAAATCCTTACGAAAAACGCTCTTGGCGAAACTCCGCCATGACGGGACCGGACCAAGGGAAAAGCACCCCAAGCGGTCT
>CAKZTM010000018.1 GCA_937920555.1 uncultured Paracoccaceae bacterium
TGCCCATTCCTGATCGGTCATCACCGGCTTCCCTGTGCCGGCCGAGGGCGTGATCTGAGCCGCGCCAAAGATATGCGCCAGACCGTTTGTGTCCAGCCCCGCATTGATCAAAAGCTGGTTTGCATTGCGCCGCACCCCGTCTGTGACCGGGCGGGCGCGGATCAGCATCTGATTGACCGCCCGCGTTTTGGCGGTTTCAGGCAGCTCACCAGAGGCCAAAAACCGGATGCCGTCCCCAAGGCCTTGGCCGTCAAACAACTCAGTGATGGCCGGGCTTTCAACGATCCCGGCAATGCCAATGGCGGCCCATGCGGTGATTTCTTCATTGCTGCGCGCACGCTCCAGAACCGCGTGATTGATCAGCACTTTGTCGCCCGGAAGGCTGAGGATATCCACATCGCCCAGATCATGAACAAAAAGTGCGGTGCGCCCGTTTGGGTCCAGCCGCCGGGTCAATTGTGCCAACGCTGCTGTGGCCAAAGGGGTTGCACATGCGGGACCCGTGCGGGCCTCGATCATCGGGATCATGTCACTGGCCAAAACCGCTGCCCGTTCCGGCGAGATCATCCGCTTGGCGGTCCCAATCACCATGCCCGGCAGCACCGCATATCCAAGTGCGGCGATCACACAGGCCAAGCCCAAATATTTGAGCCCCTTGGAGCGGGCGGCCTTTGGAGCCTGTGTGGACCGGTCGCGCAGAACACGCGACAAGGCGCGGCGGAAGGTTTCGTCCTCCACCTCCAGCGTTTCCTCGGACATGGCGTTGAGGCTGTATACGGCGCGTATCTCACTGTTTTCAATCAGATCGACCGCAGCCAAAGACCAGTGGGTCAGGGGCGTATCCCCGTCAGCGCTCAGCCCGTTCATGGTCAGTGTGGCCTCACCAAAGGTCACGACCACTTCCACGCCCGGATCCTGCGCGGATCGCTTCAAAATGCCAACCGCTTCTAGCCGGTCATATGCGTCGAGCGCTGTCATGTTGTGATTTTTTGCCCGATGTATTTTCGTTTTATTGTTGCCAATAGTTTAGCCCGCAGCCATCACAGTGTCACCCGGCAAATTCCACATGCCCGCAAGGATGCAAGACAGATGTTCAAAACTGGAACCCATCACGGCGCTTTGCTTGTTCTGGCCGGTATGGCTGTGATCGGGCTGATCGACAATTTTGTGGTTGAGATTGCCAAGCTCAGCGGTCTTTGGCAGTTCCATTTCATACGCTCTGTGATGGCTTTGCCGATGCTGGTGATTTTGGGGCTGGTGCTCGGCCATGCATTGCTGCCTCAGCGTTATTGGGCGGTGGGATTGCGGTCGGTTCTGTTGGCCGGTGCCATGTTGCTTTATTTCGGATCGATCCCGGCCATGCCCATTGCGCTGGTGATTGCGGGGCTTTTCACCTCGCCTGTGTTTGTGCTGATTTTCTCGGCCCTGTTTTTCGGCACTCGGGTGGGGATTTATCGGATTGCGGCGGTGGCTGTGGGTTTTACGGGCGTTTTATTGGTGCTCAACCCGTTTGGCGCGGACTTCACGCCGCGATTGATCCTGCCGGTTTTGGGCGGCGCATTATATGCGCTTAACGCGATTGTGGCGCGGCGGTATTGTGCGCAAGAGAGCACCGTGGCCATGTTGATCGGATTTTTCCTGACGTTGGGGCTGCTGGGGGCGGCCGGTCTGGTTGTTCTGGGTCGTGCCCAAAGCGTGGAGTTTCTGGCCCGTGGCTGGGTTGATCCGGGCATGCCGTTTCTGGCATGGACTTTCGTGCAGGCGTTTGGGTCGATCCTCGGGGTCGGGCTTTTGACGCGGGCTTACCAGTCCACGGAGACCACGTATTTGGTGGTGTTTGAGTATTCCCTGCTGCTGTTTGCCAGTTTCTGGGCGTTCATCCTTTACGGTCAAACGGTGGGTTGGATGGCGGCATTGGGCATGGCATTGATCGTGGCCAGCGGGGTGATTATCGCATTGCGCAATGGGCCGGATCCGGCCTGAGCGGGCGTATTACAGCGCAGGTTTGGCGTGGGTGTTGCGAAGGTCCTCCAGTGTGATGACCGGGATCGGAGGCGTGAGCATTCCCAAGTCAGCTTTAAGCGCTTTGGCGTGATTGTCCCCAACCCCTGCAAAGGCGAAACCGCCTTGATCGTTTGCACTTATGATCGCCTGAAACATGGCGCGTTCGCGGTAGTAGTTTGCATTTTGTGAGTGGACTTTCGGGGTGACGGTCCGATGTGCGACCTTGCCAGTTTGACCGAGGTTCTGATGGAGTTTTTTATCCTCCAATTTGCTGATCTTTCGCAGTTCGGGCATGGCTTTTTTTAGCGATTTTTTGAGCTGGTCTTTTTGCAATGGATTTTTACCAAGTTCCTGAATTAACGCGCGCGTTTGATCAAACTCAACTTTGCTGGGCATTTTTTGGTCAAAGGCGGCTTGCATTTCTTGGGCATTGTCGAGCAGCACTTTTCGTGCCACCTCCGAGATATTGTAGGCCCCCGCGCCTGGATTTGTTTCCAAATAGTGGCGGGTGTCCGCGTTTGGGCCGCCTTTAAAATAGGCCAAGCCGGATTGTTTTGCGGTGCCTTTATTCTGTGCTTTCGAATGCTCGGTGATCCAATCACTTTCTTTCAGTTTTGTCTTGGGTGTCGGAGTTCCTTTGGTCAGGAGATTGTAAAGCGTTATTGCGGCGAAATATGCTTTTGGGGCCAAGTTCTCCATCATGAACTCTTGTGCTTTGCCGTCCGGGCCGGTCAGCGCTTTTACATCCTCATTGGGCAAAATCTTTGTGCCGTCATTTTCAAGAGGTCCGTAATTGCCGCCTTCCCCCAGCACTTTTCCGGTGACGTTGCTTTCAGCGACAAAATCGCGATAGCCGAATGCGCCGTGATTTTCGCCCAGCACAAAGAATTGGCCATTTGCCAGATGAGCAATTCGGTACCAAATCGCCATGGGTTTGATCAGACCGACGGAGACTTGCGCGGTTTTCTTGGCATAGGCGTCCATTTCCGCTTTATCGGTGAACTCCCGCCGCCACGGATCAGTGAAGATATTGGCCGGATCGTAGGCAGTATTGGTTTGTCCGCCATTGTTTTTGGTGCTGCTGGATGAGGAGGTCGCGCCCTTTGCCGGATCGTCCATTTCGGTTTTACCGATAAAAACTTTGGCCTGAAGCGGTGTGTTTTGGGCTTTGCGGGCCAGTTGGCCGGTGGGGCTTTGTTCGGAGAAGTTCTGCGCCTTTTGGGCCAAGGCGTTGAGCGGACCCGGGTGATTGACGGACCGCCCAAGCGGCGGCGCAGGCCGTGCAGGTGCGGCGCGTTTGTGGTTTTGGCGGCGGGTCACGCGGTCCATGGGTAAAATCGTAGCAGCGTGGTGGCCGCTTGACTATATATTTTTGGGGACGGCGATTAGTGTGGCCTTGTGTTTTGCAGCCGGGTTTCGAGTTTTTCGATCCGTTTGATGGCTTGGACAAGGGTGCGTTTGAGGGCGCGGATCTCGCCAAGCGCGTCGTTCACGCCTTCGGGGCGCTCGAAATTGGTCTCTACGTCCGTCGTGCCGTTGCCCTTGCCCGACAAGAGCCAAATGATCGAGACATTCAGCAGTCCCGCCAGCATGGAGAGCTTATTGGCGCGCGGGGAGGCTGCGTCGCTTTCCCAATTCAATACGGTCTTGGTTTTCACCCCAAGTTTGGCCGCGAGGCTTTCGGAGCTGAGACCTTTTGCGGTTCTGGCCGCCTCTAACCGGTCGCCAAACGTGGCCACTTCATCGCTGAAAAACTGGTCTTCGCTTACCGTGCTGCTGGTCAAGGCGGAGCTCTCTTTCCAAATAATCTGGTGGGTGTTGGGGGTAGGTCATGGGGGGCGGTGGGCCAAATTGCAACCCAAACCTGTGCCGTGGGTCTTTGGCGCATGTGGTGTTGGGGGGCGCTGCCCCCCCCGCGCCTGTGCGGCGCGTCCCCCCGGGATATTTGGTGGAACATTGAAAAGGGGGGCGCGCGGTTTTTGGGGGCGCTTTTGCGGTCAGGCGGCGTCTTTTTGACCGAAGCGGGCGTAAAAGCTGTCGCCTTTGGCGGCGATATCTTTGAGCAGTTTGGGGGCTTTGAACCGCTCCCCGTGGGTGGCTTCAAGGTCGTTGCATATATCGACGGCTTTTTGCGCGGAGATCATGTCGAGCCATGAGAGCGGCCCGCCGGACCACGGCATGAAGCCCCAGCCCAAGATCGCGCCGACATCGCCTTCGCGGATGTCCAGAAGCACGCCTTCTTCGAGCGCTTTGACCGCTTCGAGCACTTGCGCCATGGCCAGCCGGTGCTGCACTTCGGTCACTTCGGGCTGGTCCTCCATCGGTTTCCAATTGTCGCGGAGCCCCGGCCACAGACCGGTGCGTTTGCCCTTGTCGTCATAGTCGTAATAGCCGGATTTGGATTTGCGGCCCAAGCGGCCTTCGTCGAAGAGTTTGAACAGCACCTCGTCGGCCACGGCGGCGGATTTGGGGTAGGCGTTGCCCATAGCCTGTTTCGTGGCTTTGGCGATTTTGACGCCCAGATCGATGGAGGTCTCATCGTTGAGCTGGAGCGGGCCAAGCGGCATGCCAAGCTGTTTGGCGGCGTTTTCGATGAGCGCTGGCTCGACGCCTTCAGCGACCATCATCACGCCCTCGTTGATATAGGGGATGATGCAGCGGTTGGCGTAGAAGAAGCGCGCGTCATTGACCACGATGGGTGTTTTGCGGATTTGGCGCACGAAATCGAGCGCTTTGGCCACGGCCCGGTCGCCGGTTTTTTTGCCTTTGATGATCTCCACCAGCATCATTTTGTGCACGGGGGAGAAGAAATGGATGCCGATGAACTGCTCCGGGCGTTTGCTGGCTTTGGCCAGATCCGTGATCGGCAAAGTGGAGGTGTTGGTGGCGAAGATCGCGTCTTTTGGGATCACCGCTTCGGTTTTCTGTGTGACCTCGGCCTTGATCTTGGGGTCTTCAAAGACGGCCTCCACGATCAGGTCGCAGCCTTTAAGCTGGTCGTAATCGGGGGTTGCGTTGACCATGCCGAGGATTGCGGTTTTCTTTTCCTCGGTGGTTTTTTTGCGTTTGACCCCTTCGGTCAGGATGTCTTCCACATGGGATTTGCCTTTATCGGCGGCCTCTTGGTCGCGGTCGACAAGGACGACTTCGATCCCGGCCATGGCGGAGACATAGGCGATGCCCGCGCCCATCATGCCAGCACCCAGGATGCCAACCTTTTTGACGCTCTCATCGGGCAGGTCCGGGCGCACGGCGCCTTTTTCGAGGGCTTGTTTGTTGATGAAAAGCGAGCGGATCATGGCACTTGAGCTGGGGTTCATGATGATGTTGGTGAACCAGCGCGCCTCTATCCGGATGGCGTCATCAAAGGGCACGAGCGCGCCTTCATAGATGGCCGAGAGCATGGCTTTGGCGGCAGGATAGACGCCTTGGGTTTTGCCATGAACCATAGCGGAGGCGCCCACAAAGGTCATGAAGCCTGCGGGATGGTAGGGGGTGCCGCCGGGCATTTTATAGCCCTTGGCGTCCCACGGTTTGATGATGTCCGCGTCGGTGGCGTTCAAAACCCATTCTTTGGCTTTGGAGAGCAGCTCATCGGCGGGGACAACATCGTCGATCAGCCCTGCGGATTTGGCCTTGGCCGGGACCAGCATTTTGCCTTCAAGCAGAACCGGGGAGGCGTTCATGGCACCAACCATGCGGCTGAACCGGGTCGTGCCACCGCCACCGGGGAAAATGCCCACGAGGATTTCCGGCAGGCCGATTTTGCCTTTGCCCTCGGCCATGATCCGGTGGTGACAGGCAAGTGCGATTTCCGTGCCGATGCCCGCACAGGTGCCGGGAATGGCGCAGACCACAGGCTTGCCGCCTTTGTTGGTTTTGGGGTCCATGGAATTACGCTCGATCTTGCGCAGGATTTTATGGCCGCCCATGGTGAAGTTGAAAATCGCCTCGGCCGGGTTATCGCCGCCCTCTTGGCGCAGACCGGCCAGAACATTGAGGTCCATGCCGCCTGCAAAGTCCTTTTTGGCCGATGTGATCACCATGCCTTTGACCTTGTCATCGGCGATCATCTGATCGGCAAACCCGTCGATTAACGCGTAAGCCTCGCGGGTGAGCACGTTCATGGATTTGCCTTTGCAGTCCCATGTGACGACCGCGATGCCGTCTTTGTCTACCTCGTAAGTGAAATCGGTCATAGAGGGTCTCCATTGGGTTTGGTGAAGGCGAAGGCACCGTTTGCCACGGTGACTTTCATGTCGTTGTCGGGGTAGTGGGCGACCTCAGAGGGGCCGCGTGTGCCGATGACCAGAAAGCGGGCCTCTGCGTCGGTATTATTGACGAAATGGTGGGCGTTGGGCGTGCCTGCCGGGAAAGCGGCGGTGTCGCCCACGGTCATATCTTGGGGGCCGTGATTGTCGATCAGCGTGCAGGTGCCTTGGGTGATCATGATGAATTCGTCCTCATTCTCGTGCCAGTGGCGCAGAGAGGATTTGGCGCCGGGGGCGAGGATCACCATATTGGCGCCAAACTGCGTGAGCCCGCCCAGATCACCAAGGCGCAGGGAGGCGCGGCCCTTCATCTGGGCGTTGAACGGCTCGGGGTAGATGGAGCCTGTTTTGTGGGTGGCGCGTGAGGGGTCCAGTTTGGTCATGGATGGTTGCTCCTTGACGCTTGTGCCCCCCAAAGATCCTTCCCCCACCGATCCTCCGCCCTGAGGGGGGAGGGCGCGCGAGGCGTTGATGCATGTGCTTCCCTCCCACGCGTGCGGGGGAGGGAGAGGGTGGGGGCCTTGGTCATCACACCCGCTCGATAATCGTGGCGGCTCCCATGCCTGATGCGACGCAGAGCGTGACCAGTGCTGTGCCTTTGCCGGTGCGCTCTAGTTCATCGAGAGCCGTGCCGATGATCATGGCACCTGTGGCCCCAAGGGGATGGCCCATGGCGATGGCCCCACCGTTCACGTTGACGTCCGAATGGTCCACATCAAAGGCCTGCATGAACCGCAGGACCACCGAGGCGAAGGCTTCATTGACTTCAAACAGATCGATGTCCTTGATCGACATGCCTGTGTCGGCGAGGATTTTTTCGGTCACGGGCACGGGGCCTGTGAGCATAATCGTCGGGTCCGTGCCGATCTTGGCGGTGGCCTTGATGCGGGCGCGTGGTTTGAGGTCGTTTTTCTCGCCAAACTCTTTGGAGCCGATCAGCAGGGCCGCAGCCCCGTCCACGATACCAGACGAGTTGCCTGCGTGGTGGACGTGGTTGATCTTCTCCAGATGCGGGTATTTCAGGAGCGCCACATTATCAAAGCCGGGCATCACCTCGCCCATTTGCTGGAAGGCCGGGTTGAGGCCGCCGAGGCTTTGCATGTCGGTCTGGGGGCGCATGTATTCGTCGTGGTTCAGAATTTCGATGCCGTTTTGATCCTTGATGGTGATCACGGATTTGTCGAACCGTTTGTCGTCCCATGCGGCTTTGGCGCGCCTTTGGCTTTCCACCGCATATGTGTCCACATCGTCGCGGGAAAACCCGTATTCGGTGGCGATAATATCCGCAGAGATGCCTTGCGGGACGAAATAGGATTTCATCGCGAGATATGGATCGACAGCAATCGCTGCTCCGTCCGAGCCCATGGGCACACGGCCCATCATTTCGACACCGCCTGCCACGTAAGCGTCACCGGCCCCGCCTTTGACCTGATTGGCGGCGAGGTTCACAGCCTCCAAACCCGATGCGCAAAACCGGTTGATCGAGAGACCCGGCGCGCGCTCGTCAAAGTCGGAATAAAGCACGGCGGAGCGGGCCAGACAGCCGCCTTGTTCGGCCACTTGGGTGACATTGCCCCAGACCACGTCCTCGATCTGTGTGGTGTCCAGATTGTTGCGGGATTTCAATGCGTTGAGTGTCTCCGCAGACAGGCGCACGGCGGTGACTTCATGTAAGGAGCCGTCCTTGCGACCTTTGCCGCGTGGGCTTCGGATGGCGTCGTAGATATA
>CAKZTM010000019.1 GCA_937920555.1 uncultured Paracoccaceae bacterium
GCAACACAAAGGAGCATAATTTGTCGAACCTACCAAACTCCATTGATGAGACCCAAGATGCGTTGACGGATGTGGGTTATGTGTGCGGGCGCGCTTTGGCCACGGTCGTTTTCCTGTCTTTGAAACTGGGGCGTCCGCTGTTTCTGGAGGGTGAGGCCGGGGTTGGAAAAACCGAAATTGCCAAGGCGTTATCGGCTATGTTGGGGCGTCGTCTGATCCGGTTGCAATGCTATGAGGGGTTGGATGCGTCCTCGGCTGTTTATGAGTGGAATTTTGCAGCTCAGATGGTTGCCATCCGCACCGCTGAGGCCAGCGGCAAAAGCGACCGCGACGCGCTCCAAACGGAGCTGTTTTCGGACAATTATCTGATACGGCGTCCTTTGTTGGAGGCGATGAGCCCGCAGGAGGGTGGCGCCCCCATTCTTCTGATCGACGAGCTGGACCGCACTGACGAGCCTTTTGAGGCGTTTTTGCTCGAAGCTTTGAGCGATTTTCAGGTGACAATCCCGGAACTTGGCACGATCAAAGCACCAGAGCCGCCGATTGTGATCCTGACCTCCAACCGCACCCGCGAGGTGCATGACGCGCTCAAGCGTCGGTGTTTGTATCATTGGGTGGATTTTCCCGATTTTGAGCGGGAGATGCAGATTGTGCGGGCCAAGGCCCCAGAGGCGGAAGAGGCTTTAAGCCGCGAGGTTGTGGCCTTTGTTCAACGGCTGCGCGATGAAGATCTGTTCAAAAAGCCGGGTGTCGCGGAGACCATTGACTGGGCCAAGGCGCTGGTGGCTTTGGATGCGGTACAGCTTTCGCCTGAGGTGATTTCCGACACATTGGGGGCGGTTTTGAAGTATCAAGATGACATCCAGAAGCTGGAGACCTCGGAGGCCAAGCGCTTGTTGGATGAGGCGCGCGCCGGTCTGGAGGCGGTTTAGGTTTTCGCGGAAATAGGTGCGGAGCGGGCCAAGTCTACCCGATTGTGCCTGCACCACAGCCCCAGTAGTCTTTGATGCATGTGTCATAGCCTGAACTTTCGATCCGCCACGCCAGATGATGCCCAAGCGTTGCAGGATTTGTACCTTCATCTGTCGTCCGACAACGCCCCTTGTGAGATTGAGCTTGCCAAAAGCAACGTCAAAAAACTGGCCGCTTTTGAAGGCAGCGCGGTTCTTATTGGACAAATTCGTGCGGCGATCGTGGTCACATGCACCTTGATCATCATTCCAAATTTAACCCGTGGTGGTGCCCCTTATGCCCTGATCGAAAATGTGGTCACACATGCAGATCAGCGGGGCAAGGGCTACGGGAAGTTGATTTTGGACGTTGCGTGTGATCGGGCGTGGCAGCACAATTGCTACAAGGTCATGCTCAGTACCGGCTCGACGAAACCGTCGGTATTGGGTTTTTATGAGCGTGCAGGGTTCGAACAATCGCGGACCGGCTTTCAAAAACGACGGCTAGGCGCCCGCAAAGATTAGTTGATCGAAATCGACGCGAAGACGCCTGCAATTTCATTTGCGGCCTCGTCTGTGGGTGCTACTGTTCGGCCCATGTTGGATCATTTGGACATCCCCGAAGACGGAAAGCTGGCGCAGAACATCACCCATTTTGGGCGAGCGTTGCGCAGGGCTGGATTGCCGCTTGGGCCTGAGCGGATTTTGAATGCTATTCGCGCGGTGGAGGCGGCAGGCTTTACGGAGCGCGAGGATTTTTTCCACACGCTTGAGGCTTGTTTTGTGTCCAAGCCGGAGCATCTTCAGCTCTACCGTCAGACCTTCAATTTGTACTGGCGCGATCCGCAGTTTTTGGAGCGGATGATGAAGATGTTATCCCCGCTTTTGCGCCAAGACGTGGCCCCGCCACCCCCGCAAGATGCGGAGCGTCGCGCAGCGGAGGCGCTTTTGGACGCGCCCGAAGACAAGCCCCTGCCTGATCTGGGCGAGGAGCAGGAGTTCACCATTGATGCGGAGCTGACTTATTCGCTCGATGAAAAGCTGCGCCAGACCGATTTTGAGCAGATGACTTTGGCAGAATTGAACGAGGCCAAGCGGGCGATTGCGCAGATGAGCTTGCCCATAGAGCCCATTGCCTCGCGGCGCACGCAGGCCAATTCGCGCGGGCAAATTGCCGATTGGCGGGCGACTATGCGCACAGCCATGCGCAAAGGTGATATTGTCAGGTTGGAGCGTCGGGCGCGGCGCATGCGCTGGCCAAATCTGGTAGCGATTTGTGATATTTCAGGTTCTATGTCCGGGTATTCGCGGATGCTTTTGCATTTCCTGCATGCGGCCTCCAACGCGAAAGGGGCCGGCTGGGCGCAGGTGCATTCGTTCACCTTTGGCACCCGTTTGACCAACATTACCCGGCATTTGCGTCAACGCGATGTGGATGCGGCCTTAAAGGCGGCCGGAACGGAGGCCACCGATTGGGAGGGCGGCACGCGCATTGGTGCCTCTTTGCATGAGTTCAACCGGGTCTGGTCCCGGCGCGTTTTGGGCCAAGGTGCGGTCGTGTTGTTGATCACCGATGGGCTGGACCGGGACAAGGCCGACCAATTGGCCAAGGAGGCCGAGCGGCTGCGGCTGTCCTGTCGCAAGCTCATCTGGCTCAACCCGCTGTTGCGCTGGGAGGGGTTTGCGCCCAAGGCCCAAGGGGTCAAGGCGCTGTTGCCGCAAGTGGACAGCTTCCGCGCCGCCCATAATATCGGGGCGTTGGAGGATTTGGCGGCTGTGCTCAGTCGCGCCGACGATGTGGGTGAGCGCGCCCGATTGCTGCGAGAATTGGAGGCGTAGATGGACCGCGCGGAACATGACCGGATACCGGAGATCGCTCTTGAGTGGATCGGTGCGGGGAAATCTGCGGCTTTGGCCACGGTTGTGCAGACATGGGGGTCTGCGCCGCGGCCTCAGGGCTCGCAATTGGTAATCTCGGGGGATGCGGAAATTCAAGGCTCGGTCTCAGGTGGGTGTGTTGAAAGCGCTGTGGTGGCTGAGGCTTTGGATGCGCTCGAAGGCGGTCAGGGGCGTGTGTTGGAATACGGCGTGTCGGACGATGATGCTTTTGCGGTGGGGCTGGCCTGTGGCGGCACCATCCGCATCATGGTGGAGCCCATCGGGGTCGGCAACGGGCCTACGGTTGAGATGATCGAGGCATTGGTCGCATCGCGTGCGGCTCGCGACCCGGTGGTTTATGCGGTGAACCCTCAGACATGGGAGCGGCGTTTTGTGGAGTTGGGCGATCCGCTTGGCGAGGCTGCTGAGGCCGCACGTATCAGCGACAAGTCCGGGTTTGAGGGAGATTGGTTTTTGGGTGTTCACAATCCTCCTTTGCGGATGATTGTTGTTGGTGCGGTTCACATTGCCCAGCCTTTGGTGGTGATCGCGCGGGAGGCGGGTTACGACCCCTATCTCATCGACCCGCGCGAGGCTTTTGGGGCTGAGCACCGTTTTCCGGGGACTGCCATTTCAAATGACTGGCCCGATGAGGCGATACGGGCTTACGGTATTGATACCCGCACGGCCCTTGTCACCTTGTCCCATGATCCAAAAATCGACGATCCGGCTTTGATCGAAGGTTTGGGCTCGCAGGCGTTTTATGTGGGGGCTTTGGGATCAAAACGGACCCATGCCAAGCGCGTTGAGCGATTGTCGGCGGCAGGTTTGGACGGCCTTTCTGTGGCGCGCATTCATTCGCCCATTGGGGCCGATATCGGGTCAAAATCCCCGGCCGAAATCGCCATTTCGATCATGGCCGAAATTACCGAGCGTCTGCGCCGCCCGGACAGCCGCCCGTGAAGTTTGGCACGGTTCCTTTGGCCCAAGCTGAGGGTGCGGTTTTGGCCCATTCCCTGAGTGCGGGTGGTATGGCTTTGCGCAAGGGGCATGTCCTGACGCCAGCCGATCTTGAGGCACTGGCTGGGGTTATTGATCATGTGACTGTGGCGCGGTTGGAACCCGGCGATATAGCTGAGAATGAGGCCGCCCATGCGTTGGCGTCGGCTTTGAACGGGGTTGGGGTGCGTGTCACCGAGGCGTTCACCGGGCGGGCCAATTTGATTGCCCAGACGAATGGCGTTTTGCGTATTGGCACGGATGTGGCCGCGCTCAATTCGGTGGACGAGGCGATTACGCTGGCGACCCTTCCCGATTATGCCCGTGTCGGGGCCGGGCAGATGTTGGCCACAGTCAAGATCATTCCTTATGCAGTACCGGGCGCGCTTGTTGCGCAGGCCATCGGGGCCGCTCAGCGCATGTTTGATGTGCATCCTTTCGTGCTGACATCAGCGGCCCTGATCCTGACCGAGACGCCATCGCTGAAAAAGAGCCTCACCGCCAAGGCGGACGCGATCTTGCGCCAGCGTTTGAGTGCTCTGGGTGTTGAGGACGTGACGACAACGGTGCTGCCCCATGAGACCGGCGCGGTTGCGGATGCGCTTGGCAAAGCGGACGCGGATTTGGTGCTGGTTCTGGGCGGATCGGCCACCTCAGACCGCAATGATGTATGTCCGGCGGCGCTGAATGCCGCGGGCGGTGTGGTGCACAGGTTCGGGATGCCGGTTGATCCGGGGAATTTGCTCTTTATCGGCGCTCTGGCCGGGCGACCGGTTATAGGCCTGCCGGGATGTGTGCGCTCCCCTGCCCTGAACGGGGCGGACTGGGTGTTGGAGCGCATCGTCGCAGGATTAGAGGTCACTGGCGAGGACATCGCGTCCATGGGGGTTGGTGGGCTTTTGAAAGAAATCCCCAGCCGTCCACAATCCCGAATGCGCCCGTGACCGGTCCTCGGATTGACATCGCACTTCTGGCTGCGGGCGCATCGCGCCGGATGAGAGGGCGCGACAAGACACTTGAGCTTGTTGAGGGAACGCCTTTGTTGCGGCTTTTGGCAAGGCGGTGTGAAGCATCCAAGGCTACCGCCACCCATGTGATCCTGCCACCAGACATGCCCGCGCGCGCAAAGGCTCTAACCGGCCTTTCGGTGCATCACATCATTGCAACCGACGCGCGTTGCGGCATGGCCGCCTCCCTGAAATCGGCCGTGAAGGCGGCAGGAGCGGCAGACGCGCTGATGATTATGCTGGCCGATATGCCGCAGATCACAACCGGGCATATTAATCGGCTGATAGGCGAGTTCATCTCCGCCCCGAAGCCGTCGATTGTCAGAGCCACCAGTGAAGATGGCACAGCAGGTCACCCCGTCATCTTCGCCGCCCGGCATTTTGACGCACTGCAAAACCTGTCCGGCGATCAGGGGGCCAAAGGCCTGCTCGAAACACAGCATAAAAATACGATCTTTGTGAAACTCGACGGCAATGCCGCCGTTACCGATCTTGATACACCCGAGGATTGGGTGAATTGGCGTGCCGGCACCGTATGAAACTAAGACTTTCAATGTTCCATAAATATCCAACCACATAACCAGCAACACATACAGATCTTGACGCACCGCACCGGAGGGCGGAGCCCGTCCGGCTCCAAGGGACGCAAGGTCCCGCCGGAGGCGACTACGCCCGCCGGGAGGCTATCGGTCGGGCAACGTCCCGCGCAAAATATAGGTAAGCATGTGAACCACCTGCAAAGGGTGCTCAGCCACAGCCAAAGCCGCTGCATCCACCTCTTTCAGTGCATGTTGATGATCCGGGCCGTGCAGAACGATCAATGACTTTCCCAAAGCTGCGGCGTATCCCGCATCAAAGGCTGCATTCCACTGTTTATATTTGTCACCAAATCGCACAACCACCACATCTGCATCCTCGATCCCTTTGCGGGTCCGAATGGCATTGAGCTGCGCGCCTTTGCGGTCATGCCAGAACTTTTTCTCCTCGGCCCCCATGATCACCACACCGCAATCATCCGAAGCATCATGGTCGGTCACAGGCGCAAAAAACGCCACATCCAGCCCTTTTGAGCCATCCATAATCTCCTGGCGCCAATTGCTGTGAATTTCGCCGGATAAATAGACGTTTAGCGTCACGACCGCAGCTCCCCTTTTGTAGCTTTGGTGACGGCGCCAACAACTTTTTCCGAGACAGCCTCGATGTCTTTATCGGTGAGGGTTGCGGCTTTGGGCTCCAAACGCACGGAGATGGCGACGGATTTTTTGCCTTCGCCTAAGGATGCGCCCTCGAACACGTCAAAAACATACGCGTCCGAGATCAACGCCTTGTCAGCCCCTTGGGCCGCCCGCAAGATCGCGTCCGCCTGCACGTCCGCGTCAACAACAAAGGCGAAATCACGTTCGACGGCTTGCAGATCAGAGCTGCTCAAAGCCGCACGGGCCGCAGTTTTTTTCTTTTTCTCAGGCACATTGGCAAGGAATACCGTAAAGGCCACCGCCGGTCCTTTGACGTCCATTGCAGCCAGAATTTTGGGATGTACCTCACCAAAAACACCCAGAGGGTTCTTTGGCCCCAATGACAACACAGCCGAGCGGCCCGGGTGGAACCAAGCGGGCGCATCGCGCATGGCCATCAGTTTGGCAGGTGCGCCAATGGCCGACAATGTCGCCATCGCATCGGCCTTTGCGTCATACATATCAAAGCCGCGACGCGGATCATGGGCATTGCGCTGGGTGTTTTGTCCCACCAACAGCCCAGATGCCACAATGCGTTCCTCGCCCGGCTCACCACCATCAAACACTTGGCCCAGCTCAAACAGGGCCAGATCGCCAAAACCCCGGGCCTGGTTGCGCGCGGCCGCGGCCAGAAGCCCCGGCAAAAGATCAGGGCGCATATGGGACAGATCCGTGGAGATCGGGTTCTCCAGCTTGACCATATCGGACCCGCCCCCAAACAGCTCAGCCGAGGCTTTATCGATAAAGGAATAGGTGACACATTCGTTATACCCCAAGGCCGCGATCGTCCGCCGCGCGGCTTTGGCGCGTTGTTGCAGCGGGGTCAGAATGGTTTTGGCGATCCCATAAGATGTTTTGGGCAGCGGCACGCCTTTGAGTTTGGTCAAGGACGCGACGCGGGCAATCTCTTCGACCAAATCAGCTTCGCCTTTCACGTCCGGACGCCAGCTGGGCACCCAAACCTCGTAGCCTTCATGTTCTTTGGCCACCCCAAAGCCAAGGGAGGCCAGAATGCGCACTTGTTCGTCCTCGGCGATATCCATACCCACAAGGCTGACCACGCGGGTGGTGTCGAGTGGGAAGAACCGCTTGGTGTCGGGCACCTGCCCTGCGGTCACCACTTCAGAGGCTTCACCGCCGCACAGATCAAGGATCATTTGGGTGGCAAGTTCCAGTCCTTCCGGCGTGAAGGCGGGATCAACGCCGCGCTCAAACCGGTAGCGGGCATCAGAGTTGATCTTCAGCTTGCGCCCGGTTTCCGCGATCATGATCGGATCCCAATAAGCGCTTTCAACAAACACATTTTGGGTGTCTTGGGTGCAGCCCGTATCCAGCCCGCCCATAATGCCCGCGATGCTTTCGGGGCCATTGTCGTCCGAGATCACCATCATGCCCGCATCAAGCGTATATTCTTTGTCATCAAGGGCGGTCAGCGTCTCGCCCCCTTTGGCGAAATGCACCCGCAGGGCGTCGCCTTTGACTTTATCTGCGTCAAACACATGCAGCGGCCGGTTGCGGTCATAGGTAAAGAAATTGGTGATATCCACAAGCGCCGAGATGGGCCGCAATCCAATAGCGCGCAGGCGTTGTTGCAGCCATGCAGGGCTTGGCCCGTCTTTCACGCCTTTGATCAGGCGGCCGCAAAATACCGGACAGCCTTTGGTCTGAACCGCTTTGTCGATGCTCACGGTCATGGCACTTTTAAAGCTGCCTTTGACCGACGTGGTTGTCGCCGTTTTGAGTGTGCCCAATCCACGGGCGGCCAGATCGCGGGCGATCCCGGCCACGCCAAGCGCATCGGGGCGGTTAGGTGTAATCGCAATATCGATCATCGGATCGTTGAGGTTCTTATAGTCGATGAACCGCGCGCCCAGAGGCGCATCCTCGGGCAGCTCAATAATGCCATCATGGTCATCGGAGAGTTCAAGCTCGCGTTCCGAGCACAGCATTCCGTTGCTTTCGACGCCTCTGATCACACCGGGTTTGAGATCCACACCAGTGCCCGGCACATGGGTGCCCACAGGCGCAAACACACCCACAAGGCCGGTTCGTGCATTGGGCGCGCCGCACACGACTTGTACCTCTTCGGACGGGCTGTCCGGGCCATTTGGCCAAGTTTCGACGCGGCACAAGCGGAGCCGGTCCGCATCGGGATGTTGGCCCGCCTCGATCACCCGGCAAATACGAAAGGCACCAAGTGTGTCGGCAGGGTTCACCACCTCTTCGACCTCAAGTCCCAAATCGGTCAGAGCTTCGAGGATTTCGGGCAGTTGAGCGGTTGTTTCCAAATGCTCTTTAAGCCAATTCAGAGTAAATTTCATGGTGCCTCTGGTGGTCGCGACTGAAGTTACACGCAGACATACGGAAATGGCGTCAGAAGGTCTAGGCGGCAATGCTGCGCGTCAGATGTTAATCTAAAACTACGGGTATATCGCTTTCATTTCACTTTTATTCACATAATTTTAGTGTGAAATTGTCCCAAAAGATGGTGCGGAAAAACATCAGTCAAGCACAAGAAT
The DNA here is from genome assembly GCA_937920555.1 of uncultured Paracoccaceae bacterium. GTDB lineage: Bacteria > Pseudomonadota > Alphaproteobacteria > Rhodobacterales > Rhodobacteraceae > CAKZTM01. The sequence goes on from CAKZTM010000019.1 coordinate 8,589, forward strand.
TCATTGATCCTTAACAAAGGTTAATATAAGCTAATATTTGCCGATAAGGGGTCGGCCAGACATGGGGACTGTTAATGAGTTGCAGACTACGCCGATTTTCTGGCGACGAAAGCGGGGCAGTAACCGCAGATTATGTAATGCTGGCGGGGGCCATTCTTGCCTTGGGATTGAGCGCTGTTAATGCGATCCGCATGGGCACTTTTGAGGGCAGCAAGAACATTTCCGAGGCCGTACGCACGCAAGGTTGTGTCGTTACCGGCGCTACAGGCACCACCGATCTTACCAACTGCGATTAACCGGAGCCCCGCCCCATAGGCGGGCTATTCTTAGCGCGTCAGGCCGCCATGCAAGCTGGGTTGATCCAGCGCCGCAAAGCCGTAATTTCTGAGCCACCTTAAATCGCTGTCAAAGAATGCCCGCAAATCCGGTATTCCATATTTTAGCATGGCCAGACGGTCGATCCCCATACCGAACGCAAATCCTTGGTACTCTTTGGGGTCCACGCCGGCGGCTGTCAGCACATTGGGGTGAACCATGCCGGAGCCCAAAATCTCCATCCAGTCATCACCCTCGCCGATCTTGAGCTGACCGCCCGCCCATGAGCAGCGGATGTCCACCTCGGCTGACGGCTCAGTGAACGGAAAATGCGAGGCGCGGAAGCGCAACTCGATATTATCAACCTCGAAGAATGCCCGGCAAAACTCCTCTAGCGTCCACTTCAAGTTCGCCATCGAGATGTCTTTATCGATGCAGAGCCCCTCATATTGGTGGAACATGGGCGTATGGGTTTGGTCGTAATCGGCGCGGTAGACCCGGCCCGGTGCGATAACACGGCACGGTGCGCCATACTCGGACATATAGCGGATCTGCACCGGCGAGGTATGGGTGCGCAGCACGTGGGGCGGGCGATTGTCGCCTTCCGCACGGTGCATATAAAACGTGTCATGTTCCTGCCGTGCGGGATGCTCCGGCGGGATGTTCAGGGCGTCGAAATTATTCCAGTCGCTTTCGATCTGCGGCCCGTCAGCCACGGCAAATCCAAGGTCGGAGAAGATCGCCACGACCTCCTCGGTCACTTGCGATACCGGATGAATTGTACCGGCCCGGCGCGGGCGGCCATCGAGCGACACATCAAGCCATTCCGTCGCCAGCCGCGCGTTCAGCGCGTCATCGATCAGAGCGGTTTTGCGTGCAGCCAGACTTGCGTTAATCTCATCTTTCAGAGCATTGAGCGCGGGGCCGGCGACTTGCCGTTCTTCCGGCGTCATCTTGCCAAGTTCGCGCATCTTCAGCGAGACCTCGCCCTTTTTGCCTACGGCTGCGAGACGGACCGCCTCTAAGCTGGCCTCATCGGCCGCATCCGAGATTTGGGCGAGATAGGTGTCGCGCAGATCATTCAGGTCACTCATCAGCTTATCATCTCTTGAGGAATTATCGGTCCTTGCGGGGTATCACAGCCACTCAGGATTGCAAGGTTGAGCGCGGTGACAAGGCCACAATCCCCGGCCCGATGCAGCAAAGTTAGCTAAAAACCCCCGTATTTTGGGAGGCTGCGTTAAATTGAGATCAATGCCGGTCGTTTACCACGTTTCATCAAGGGGCGATGACAACTGTGGTGGTGGACATGTGTGAACTTTGCATACGTGAAATGGCAAATTCAGCGGCGGGTCGGGCGGCAACTCCGGTCAATGCAGGCTCCCAAAGTATTTCCAGTTTTAGTGCCAGCTTTACAGGCACGGACCAGAGCAACATGTTGGCTTTGATCTACGGGCAGCGTTGGGACACCCGTAGCCTGACTTTTGCGTTTCCAGATCAGGCCTCTGATTATGGAAATTATGCCTCGGGGGAGACCGGATCGTTCAGCAGCTTTAACACCGCACAAAAGCAGGCCGCAATAGCGGCATTTGCCATGCTGGAAAGCTACACCAATCTCGATTTCACCCAAGTGACTGGCGATCAAGGCAGTGCAGAAATCCGGCTTGCTGAATCCGCATTGCCGGGCACTGCGTGGGCTTATTATCCATCCAACGGCTATCAAAGCGGCGATGTTTGGCTGGACACCAACGCTTATGATGCGCCCTTGATTGGCACATATGCATGGCATTCCATCATGCACGAGATCGGGCATTCATTGGGGTTAAAGCACGGCCATGAGGCAACCGGATACGGCGCCCTTGATGCGGCACATGACCAGATGGCCTATTCGGTGATGACATACCGGTCGCATACAGGCTCAAATGCCACGAATTATACTAACGAGTATTACGGCTATGCGCAGAGTTATATGGCGTTTGATATTGCCGCGGTTCAAGCGCTTTACGGGGTGAACTGGACAACCAATAGTGGCGACACGACCTATCGTTGGTCCAGTTCAAGCGGAAAGATGTTCATCGACGGGGCCGGGCTGGCAGCACCGGGGTCCAACAGGGTTTTCACAACCATATGGGACGCTGGTGGTACCGATACTCTGGATCTGTCCAACTACAATGACGGCACAACCGGTAATATGGACCCCGGCGGCTACTTGTCATTCAGTTCAACTCAAAAGGCTCAGCTTGCCGCTGGCATCTGGGCGGATGGAAATGTGTATTTTGCGTTATCTCCCAACGGAGGCAAAAGAGCGTATATCGAAAATCTTATCACCGGAACGGGTGATGATTTCATCTTTGCAAACTCTGCGAAAAACGTGATCACCACTATGGGCGGTCATGATCGGATCGAAGGGATGGGCGGTCATGACGTGATTAATGGAAATGGCGGCAAAGACTTCATCAAGGGCGGACCGGGGGCCGATACGCTCAATGGCGGTGTTGGCTCTGACACGTTAAAGGGAAACGGTGGCGCGGATATTTTCGTGCTCGACGACCGGTCAGGCAAGGACATTATCAAGGATTTTGTCCTTGGCGAGGATTTCATAGATGTGCCCAACCCCGCCCTTGCGACGCTTACAACAAGCAATACCGGCCATTTGACTGTGGATTATTTGGGGTCATGGGCGGTTTTACGGGGATTGGCATATGATCCCGCGCTCGATCCGCTCGACTATGTGATCTGAAGGGCTGAAAGCCCGAGCGCCTCCAAGACACGCAAGGTGTCGCCGGAGGCGACGACGCCCGCCGGGAGGCCCGCATGCACAAACGAAAAAGCCCGATCGCATCGACCGGGCTTTCCCTAATTCCAAAACTGTGCCGCTTTACGCCAGTGCAGCTTTCGCCTGGTCCACGATGGAGCCGAATGCATCAGGCTCGTGCACGGCCAAATCCGCAAGGACCTTGCGGTCCACCTCGATACCGGCAAGCGCCAGTCCGTTGATGAAGCGCGAATAGGTGAACTCCGCATCATGGGCCCGCACGGCCGCATTGATCCGCTGGATCCAAAGTGCGCGGAAATTCCGCTTGCGCACTTTGCGGTCGCGTGTCGCGTACTGGTTTGCTTTATCCACCGCCTGCGTTGCAGTGCGGAAATTCCGGCTCCGTGCGCCGTAATAGCCTTTGGCGGCTTTGACGACTTTGCGGTGACGGGCGTGGGAGGCTGCGCCCCCTTTAACTCTCGACATCTTTCAAATCCTCCCGGTTTAACGCGCGTAGGGCATATATGTTTTCACAATGCCCTCGTCAGCTTTACACAGAACCGTGGTTCCACGTGCGTTGCGGATAAATTTGTTAGAGCGTTTGATCATTCCGTGGCGCTTTCCAGCTTGCCCGGCTTTGATCCGGCCAGAGGCCGTCACTTTGAAGCGCTTTTTGGCGCCTGACTTGGTCTTCATCTTGGGCATTTCCATATCCTTCACGTTGGAGTGGTCAAATGCGTGCGTCTCGGCAGCCCTTTTCGCCGGACGACGCGGAAGAGAGGTCGCTATATGGGGAATCGTGCAATCACGCAAGAGCCGAAACGGAATTTCTCACCCCGAGATCACCCCGATCAGCTTGTTGATGGCCGGTGGGATATCGTCAATGCTCACAACACCGTCGGTGTTACGTTTTGCCATGAAAAGGCAAGACGCCGCTATCAGCACCATAATGGCCGTTGATCGCGGCGAGCCTTCACCCAGAATTGCCGATATTATGGAAATGATCGCCAGCGACCCAAACAGCCCGCCGGCCAGCAGGTAAATTTCGTATGCAGTCATTCGAACCCATCCTTGACCGCCCCCGGCCTTATTCAGGTTCCCCTTCAAATATCAATTTCTCGTTAACAGGCGCAATTCTCAAAATATTCGTGGAGCCAGGAACACCGAAGGGGATGCCTGCCGTTACAATAATACGGTCTTTGTCATCCGCAAATCCTTCGAGCTGCGCCGCGCGAACCGCACTCACCACCGCCATCTTAAACCGCTCAACCTCACCTGTCACCACACAGTGGCAGCCCCACACCAAAGAAAGATGGCGGGCGGTTCGGGAGAACGGGGTCAATGTCAGAATCGGCACCCGAGGACGTTCCCGCGCGGCCAAAAGAGCGGTTGTGCCCGAATGGGTGAAACAGGCAATCGCCTTCACATCAACGGTTTCCGCGATCTCGCGGGCGGCCACGGTGATCGCATCGGCCACACGTTCGCGCGACGGGGTGCGGGATGCCTCGATAATTTCCCGGTAGATCCGGTCACTTTCGACGCTGATGGCCACGTTGTTCATGGTGGTCACGGATTCGACCGGATATTTGCCGGCGGCACTTTCTGCCGACAACATGATCCCGTCCGCACCCTCATAGATGGCATGTGCCACATCCGAGATCTCAGCCCGGGTCGGCACAGGTGCCTCGATCATGCTTTCAAGCATTTGTGTGGCCACAATCACCGGCCGGCCTGCGGCGCGGCAGGCTCGGATCAGACGTTTCTGGATGGGAGGCACGTCTTGCACTTCCATCTCAACACCCAAATCACCGCGCGCAACCATGATCCCATCGCTGGCTTTGATAATCTCATCGATTGCTTTAATCGCAGCGGGTTTTTCGATCTTCGACATGATCTTGGCCCGGCCTTTGACCAGTTCCTTTGCCTCTTGAACATCGGCGGCGCGCTGCACAAAGGATAAAGCGATCCAATCGGCGCCGATCTCACATGCAAATTCCAGATCTTTGCGGTCTTTTTCAGTCAAAGCCGCCAAGGGCAGCACAACGTCAGGTACATTCACGCCCTTGTTGTTGGAAATCGTACCGCCAACCATAACTTCGGTTTGCGCAAACTCTGGGCCACAATCAGTAACCTTGAGGCGGATTTTCCCATCATTGACCAATAGGGTTGCGCCAACTTCAAGAGCCGCAAAAATTTCCGGGTGCGGCAGGTGAACGCGAGTATTGTCGCCCTCGTCTTCATTGAGATCAAGTTGGAAGGATTGTCCTTCGGTCAAATCCTCGGCGTCGTTCTTGAACTTTCCAACCCGCAGCTTTGGCCCCTGCATGTCTGCAAGAACGCCAATGGGGCGGTCAAATTCGCCCTCGACCTCACGGATAATATCATAACGCGCTTTTTGCTCTTCATGGGTGCCGTGACTGAAATTTAGACGGAAGACATCTGCACCTGCTTCAAACAGTGCCCGGATCATCTCATGATCCGAGGACGACGGCCCAAGAGTTGCTACAATTTTAACGCTTCGTTGTCGTCTAATGCTCATAGATCAGGTTCTCGACTGTTTATGCACAAAATTTGTGCTTTGGGGAAAATTAGGCGCGTATTGCATCGGTTGTGCCGCGCAGTTGGGCCGTGACTATTGCGCGAGGACCCAAAATGCAAGTTGGTCGGTAAATCGCGCGACCAGCCTTCTTGGCAGCCACGGCCTTATCGACCATTCCCGGCGCGCGCAAAACAGCGGCACGCATTTGTGATCTTGCCTGTTGTGTAGACGCTCATGCGTCCTATCTACAGGTGTGAGGGCCAAGCGGCCGGGTCTGCATGGCTTGCGTTGATCTTGATCAGGCTGTTTGATGGGCCAAAGAAAAGGAGAGTGGAGCATGGATGACGCAACCCGCACAGAACTTGAGGCGGCCGCATTTCGGCGGCTCGTGGCACATTTCCAAGAGCGCACGGATGTGCAAAATATTGACCTCATGAACCTCAGCGGGTTTTGCCGCAATTGTCTGTCAAAATGGTACCAGGAGGCCGCCAATGAGCGCGGCATCGATATGGATAAGTCCCAAGGGCGCGAGATTATCTACGGCATGCCGTTTGATGAATGGAAAGCAAAATACCAAACGGAAGCCAGCGATGCGCAAAGGGAGGCTTTTGCGAAATCGCATTGATCGTCTAGACAGCTGTTTTGCGGCTTTCCGATATGTAAATTTCCCGCAAGCGTTTTGAGATCGGCCCCGGCGTGCCGTCACCCAGCATTTGCCCGTCAATCTCGACGACCGGGGCCACGAAAGTTGAGGCGGCGGTCACAAAAGCCTCTGCCGCCTGCTTTGCCTCTTCAATGGTGAACGGACGTTCTTCGATCTTGATTTGCGCCTCAGCGGCCATTTTCAGCACCGATGCGCGGGTTATGCCGTGCAATAATGCCGTGCTCAGCTGCCGGGTCACCAGCGTCCCGTTTTGGGTCACGATATAGGCGTTATTCGAAGTGCCCTCTGTCACAAACCCGTCCTCAACCATCCACGCATCATCGCATCCCTGCGCCTTTGCGGCCATCTTGCCCAATGAGGGTGCCAAAAGCTGGACAGTTTTAATGTCACGCCGTCCCCAACGAATGTCAGGGACGGAAATCACTTTCAGGCCGGCATTTGCCGCACTGGTATCAACCAAGGCCTTGGCTTGCGTAAACAAAACGAGAGTGGGCGTGGCGTCCTCTGGGAAGGCGAAATCACGATCGGCCGCGCCGCGGGTCACTTGAAGGTAGATCACGCCTTCTTCAAGGTCATTGCGGCGCACCAATTCGCGGTGGATTTCAAGCAACTCTGCGTCTGTCGCAGGACTATCCATCTGCAATTCGCCCAGTGACCGGCGCAACCGGGCGCAATGCCCGTCCCATTCAAGGATTTTGTGATCAATCACCGAAGTGACTTCATAGACACCATCGGCAAACAAAAACCCACGGTCAAATACGGAGATTTTGGCATCTTCTTCAGCCACATAATCACCATTCAGGTAGACAATTCTGCTCATGTCTCAGTCCTTATCGTTGTCTTACCCCCAAAGGGCAGCGGTCGGCGGGTGAACGCCTTGCTCGTCATAAACCAGCCCATTATCCCGGTCCTTTGCCATCAAAAGTGGGCCGTCCAAATCCGTCACAGCGACCCCTTGGGCAACCAATGTGGCGGGTGCCATGCCAAGGGAAGTGCCAACCATGCAGCCCACCATGACTTGATAACCCCGCTGTTGGGCTGCGGCTTTCAGGGCCAGCGCCTCGGTCAGGCCGCCGGTTTTGTCGAGCTTGATATTGATCATATCGTACTTGCCAGTGAGATCGTCCAAACTGTCACGATCGTGGCAGCTTTCATCGGCGCATACGGGCAATACACGTTCCAACTCGCGCAGCGCATCATCTGCCCCGGCGGCAAAGGGTTGCTCCACCATCTCCACGCCCAGACGGGTCAAAACAGGAGCAAGTTCGAGGTAGAGCTCGGGGGTCCAGCCCTCATTGGCATCGACGATTATGCGGGTATTGGGCGCACCGCGCCGCACAGCTTCGATCCGCGCAATATCGCCTTCTCCGCCAAGCTTGGTTTTCAATAGCGGACGGTGGGCATGTTCCGCCGCCTGCGCTTCCATCTTTTCGGGCGTGTCCAAGGACAATGTGTAGGCGGTTATCTCAGGCCTGGGAGCGGGCTTATCCAAAAGCGTCCAAATCCGCTTTCCCGCTTTTTTCGCCGCCAAATCCCAAAGCGCACAATCAAGCGCGTTGCGGGCGGCTCCGGCGGCCAACACGTCGCCCAGCCCCGCATGATCAAACGGATTTGTGACATTTTGCAGCTGCGCTACAACGCTTTCACAGGTTTCCCCGTAGCGCGCATAAGGCACACATTCGCCCTGCCCCGTTACATCGCCGTCATTGAGAGTGACGCGAACCACCTCCGCCTGCGTCCGAGCCCCCCGCGAAATTGCAAAGACCTGTGCCAAGGCGAAGACGTCGATGGTGGCGTCAAACTGCATCACAGCATGTCCACAATCGGCCCAACCCCGTGACGAAAAGGATCAACGCAAGGCAGGCCGGTTTCCGTAGCAAGCCCAGCCAGATAGGTCTGGGCCTCGTCTTCAGTCATTGCGGAGGTATTCACGCAAACCCCGACCACGCGGCATTCCGGGTTGACCCAGCGCGCCAGTCGCAACCCGACCTCGCGCACGTCTTGAATGCTGGGCAGCTTGTAATCCGGCAGGCCACGCATGTGGGGCCGGGTCGGCTCGTGGCAAATCACCAAGGCATCAGGTTGCCCCCCGTGAACGAGCGCCATGGTCACGCCGGAATAAGATGCGTGAAACAGGCTGCCTTGCCCTTCGATCAAATCCCAGTGCTCCGGGTCATTATCCGGCGTTAAATATTCGACGGCTCCGGCCATAAAATCGGCCACCACAGCGTCAAGCGGCACGCCTTCCCCGGTGATCAAAATACCGGTTTGGCCGGTGGCGCGGAAGGTGGAGTTCATGCCACGCGCTTTCATCTCTTTGTCCAGCGCCAGAGAGGCGTACATCTTACCCACCGAACAATCCGTGCCCACCGCCAGCAGACGCTTACCGGTCCGTTTTTTGCCATTGGCAATCGGGTATTGCACCGGCGGGATCCGCACATCATGCAGATCGCGGCCATGGGCCTTGGCCGCTGCAACCAATTCAGGCTCATCGGAGAGCTGATTGTGCAGGCCAGATGCAATATCGAGCCCGGCTGCGAGGGCCTTACACAGAACCGATGTCCATTCTTTACTGATCAGCCCACCACGGTTGGCAACGCCGATCACGAGGGTCTTGGCCCCGGCTTTCACAGCGTCGTCAATCGTTACATCCTGCAATTTGATGTCGGCCTTGCAGCCCTCCATGCGAAATTGGCCTATACAATCTTCGGGGCGCCAATCGCGGATGCCTTGAGCGACTTTGGCTGACAGCGGATCCGGGGCGTCGCCCAAAAAGAGAAGATAGGGTTTCTTAATCATCTGAAGGACTTTCATGGGCGAAGAGTTGCTTTCATAGAAAATAGCAACCGGCGGTGAAATAATCTCGCGAGAATTCCAATCCTGTCGGTTTTTTTCGAAGATAATTCGAAACCTTGGGGGGTTTTTCTAAGAATTTACGACCATCGCCGAACCGGCCGCCCGGTCCGACTGGACGTTATTTCAAAAGAGCGATCGGCGCGCTGGTATCATGTTCGTAATCCAAGGGGGCGTTTTCGACGGCCTCAGTGCGTCTTTTGAACTCGTAATTCATCCATTCGCCGTCTTTCTCAGCCCGAATGATCAGGCATTGGGAAAGATGTCGGGCGCCATCATAAAGGTCAACCAGACCGCGCAATTTCGGCACCGTTTCAAGATCGACTGAAAACCCAGCACCCCAAAATTTCGCGACCGGATAAATATCTTCGCCCACATGAACACGCAGGCGATTTTTCTTACGTTCTGCTTTCTTTTGAGCGGCTTTGATGCCGTCCATCACTTCATTCGAAAAGAATGCTTCCACGACCGATCCCCCGATTCTCTCCAACCACAATTGTGCGCCCCGTTGCTCATAAATCAAGTGGGCACAGCCTAATTGGTGAATAACCGTAACTCATTAATTTTACGGAAATTATGTGTTAAAATCCTCAACCAGATCGACGCCGCGCACGGGCCGCAGAACATGCGGTTTGGCCGGATCATAGAGGGCCGAGTCCACAAAGTTCTGTTGCTCCGCCAAAGCCGGGCCAACCAATACCAAGGCGGTGCGTGTAATCTTGGCTTTTCGGACGTCTTTGCGGATGGTCGAGAGCGTGCCGCGGATGATCAACTGGTCCGGCCAACTGACACGGTAGCCCACAACAACCGGACAGTCGGCACCGTAATAGGGTGTCAACTGGCGCTCGATCTCACGCATGTTGCGAATGGCCAGATGAATGGCCAATGTGGACCCGGTTTTCGCAAAATTCTCCAGAGTTTCCCCTTCAGGCATGGAGGTCGATTGCATCGACATACGTGTAAGAACAATGGATTGCGCGATTTCCGGGATCGTCAATTCCTGACCCAAAGCCGCAGCAGCCGCTGCATAAGCGGGCACGCCGGGGATGATCTGATAGTCGATCCCGTCCGCTCGCAGGCGGCGGATTTGCTCGGCGATTGCCCCGTAAAGAGACGGATCACCAGAGTGGACACGGGCCACATCCTGACCTGCCGCATGGGCTTTAACGATCTCGTTATGGGTTTGCTCAAGGGTCATGGCAGCCGTATCCATGACCCGCGCATCTTTTGGCGCACCGTCAATAACCTGCTCTGGCACCAGCGAGCCTGCGTATAAGCAAACCGGACAGGCCGCGATAAGGCGTTGCCCTTTCACAGTAATCAGGTCCGGATCACCCGGCCCTGCGCCGATGAAATAGACAGTCATGATACATCCCTTTCGCTCAAATCGCCGTCGATACGGCGGGCATAGCCGCGCGGCGTGTACATTCGAGGCCCGTCACCAAGCTCGGCCAGCTTGGAGTGAGAGGAGCCGATCAAAACGACGGTCAGCATGTCCACCTCATCAACTTGCAAATCCTCCAAGCGCCGGTAACGGAGCTGTTCTTCAGGGCGGCCAAGCGATGTGGCAAGCAGAACCGGCGTATCTTTGGGGCGGTGGTTGAGAAGAATATCACGAGCCTCGGCCAGCAATGTTCGGCGGGTCTTGGAGACCGGGTTGTAAAAGGCGATAACAAAATCCCCCTCTGCGGCGCTGGTGATCCGGCGGATGATATCATCACGGCGGGTCAAAAGATCGCTGAGCGAAATGGCACAAAAGTCATGACCTAGCGGTGCGCCTGCCCGCGCGGCGGCGGCTTGAAGAGCCGACACGCCGGGTGCGGAGACAACTTCAACGCGGCGAGCGGGCCCGGAGACCCCTGCCTCGTCCGCGCCCCGATCCAAAAGTTCAAAAACAAGTGCGCCCATAGCGTAGATGCCCGCATCGCCTGAGCAAATCAGCGCGATATTACGCCCTTTTGCGGCCTCTTCGAGCGCATATCGACACCGGGCTTCCTCTCCGCCGAGCGGGAAATCCTGCCGTGATTTTCCAAGGGCCAACGGCCCCAGAAGGTCGATATAGAGCGAATAGCCAACCAACTCATCTGCATCCGCAATCAGACGAGACGCCTCTGGTGTGCGCCATGCCGACTGACCCGGCCCAATGCCAACAAGAGAAACCTTACCCCGCTTTAACCCCTGTAACTCAGTTATAGGAGTTAACGATTGGCCTATCGCACAGGTCGCATTTGCGGATTTACGTTTGTTCACCAGCAAACTGCCCTCTGGCCCAACGCCGCACAACGCTGCCGCCTCGCTGACCCCATGAGTGCCAACTTCGGCAAAAACAACATCGGACGGCGTTGCAAGACGCGGGGTCTGCGCGTTCAGTGTCTGCGCATCGAAAAATGTGAGCGGCACGTTAAGTGATCCGGCCAAATCCAGAACCGCCGGTTCATCCGCTTTGACATCAATAGAATGGATGGCCGCCAAAGCAGCGGGAGCAATATTCGCTTCTATCAGCGTCTCACGCACCAAGGCGGCAAGTTCGCCCGGCGGGCAATTACGCGAACACCCCACGCCCAATGTGTATAGCTGCGGCGCAAATACCAACTCATCGATGGCGGGTTCGTGCGGTGCGGCGGTAATCGTGATCTTTGTGCCATCGCCGCGTGGCAGGCTGTCCAGCCAATGCGCCTCGCCCTCAATGATGGCGCCACCACCGACCAAGAGCTTGGCCATCACCGATTTGGCAGCTTCAGGGTTCGCCAAACGCCATCCAGCCGGTGGCTCATCAAGCGCCACGCCAAGTGCTATATCGCCGGCGGTTGTGACAGCTGCGTGCCCGTCAATAATTCCAGCCACCTCCCGTGCCAACCGGTTCGCACCTCGGTGCCCACCCAGTAAGGGCACAACCGTCCCATCCTCGGCCACAGCAATCACGGGCGGCTCGGTGGTTTTATCCGCCAACAGCGATGCCACCGCGCGGATCAAGATACCGGCCGAACAAACACCAATCACCGGATGACCGGCGGCAAAGAGATCGCGGGCATGATCGAGCCCATTGTCAAAATAGGTGTCCGCCGCGTCTACGCGTCCGGCACGGCCTTCAAGCGGCAAGCCCAGCGCATCTGCCAGTTTGCGGGCCACCGGCGCACCCGCATTGTTCAGGCACATCACTCGGGGGGGTAAGACGGGGCGGGTTAGCTCAGCCACGGGTCGCCACCTTTCGTTACTAAAATCATGGAGAAATACGGTGCCTTTTCAGGCGCTTGGCTCAGGGGAAGCGACACCTGATTGGGAAGCGAGGCATGGGCAATATAAGCCGCATTTTCCGTCAGGCTTTGGGCGGCAAGAACCTTTCGGATTTTTGGCAAATGCCGCCCCACTTTCATAATAGCCAGCGCGTCAGCCGCCTCAATCCGGGCTATCAACTCGCCCTCATCCAGCGTACCCGGAATGATTGTCAGCACCTCGTTTCGCGCCGAGAGCGGTCGTTTGCAGGCAGCCGCACATGCGGTGACCGAGGTCACGCCGGGCACAATTTCGGTTTGAAAACGTCCCGACAGCCGCGCAAAAAGATACATGAACGAGCCGTAAAACAGCGGATCACCCTCGCATAAAACAACCACATCGCCGCCTGCGCTCAGAGCGGTCGCAATCTGTGTTGCGGCGGCATCATAGGCGTCCTGCGCCGGATAGCGCGCCACATCCATCGGTATCTCGATACGAATTTCTCGAGCGTCCGGCGCGATCGCATCGGCCGCAATGGAACGCGCGAAACTGTCCCCGCCCAGCGGCGCCGGATAAGCCACAATCTTTGCATTGCGTATCAACCGGTGAGCCTTCAAGGTCATCAATTCGGGATCGCCGGGACCAAGCCCGATGCCAAAAAGAGTACCGCTCATCGTTTGACAAGGCTCCATTGCGTGACCGGCATCAGGGGCCGCCAGCCGGTCCGTGGCCCTACCGGCTCAGCCCGGTTGATTTGCAGTTTGACAAGATCTCCGCCGTGACGGCGGTGCAAACGAATAAGCACTTCTTCACTTTCCAAGGTCACTGCGTTGCACACCAGTCGGCCCAGAGGACGAAGGGCTGCAAGACAGGCATCCACTGTCTTCTCGCTCAGGCCCCCACCGATAAAAATCGCATCCGGTGGCTCAAGGTCGGTAAGTGCCGCAGGTACGGTCCCGTCGATCAGCTCCAGGCGCGGTGTGCCCAGCGCCTCGGCATTGGTTGCCGCCATTGTCCGCCGGTCTGCTCTAGGCTCGATCCCGACAGCACGCGAATATGCAGCCGCGCGCATCCACTCGATGGCGACCGACCCGCATCCGGTGCCCACGTCCCACAACAATGCGCCCCGCATCGGCATCAGCTTGGCCAGGGTCGCGGCGCGCACTTCCCGTTTGGTCATGGTGCCGTCATGAGTAAACAGCTCATCAGCCAGCCCCGGCACCCGCGGCATCAGAGCCGCGTTTTGGTCCGCAATGCACTCCACCGCCAGCGTGTTGAATTCCGGCACGTCGTGGTTCCAGTTTGAGGCAAGCCCATCAAACCGCGCCTCATTCTCGCCGCCCATGGCCGCCAGAACCGTCATCTTTGAGCGGCCAAACCCACGCTCCGTGAGGAAGGTCGCAATCTGAGCAGGCGTCTTGGCCCCGGTGGTCAAAATCAAAAGACGCGCCTCCGGTTGGATGAATGCAATCATCGTCTCGACCGGTCGTCCGTGAACCGTCAGCGTTTCAAGATCGGCCATCGACCAGCCCATGCGAACGGCGGCGAGCTGAAACGCGGAAATTTGCGGGTGATAGGAAATTTCGCGGGGCTCAACCGCCCGCCCGATCCGCGCGCCCACTGAGAACCACAGCGGATCACCGGTGGCCAGCACAACCACACGTCTGCCTTTGAGGCTTTTGAGCGTATCGATCAACGCATCAAACGGGTGCGGCCACGCGATGCGCTCTGCGGCCACCTCATCGGACAGTTTGTGGTGCCGGTCCCCGCCAATAATCACGTCGGCGGAGGTTACGATCGTTTTGGCAGCTGAGGTCAGCCCGTCCATGCCGTCCTCGCCGATACCCACGATATGTAGCCAAGGCGCTGTTGCGGTCGTCATCCGTGCCCCTCCAGCCCTGCGACCAACGCGTTAACCGCCGCTGAGGCGATAGCTGAGCCGCCTTTTCGTCCCTTGAGTGCGATATAGGGAACGCCGCGTGGGTTTGCTGCAAGGGCCGCTTTGCTTTCGGCGGCGCCAACAAAACCCACGGGAAAACCCAGGATCGCGGCAGGTTTGGGCCATCCCCGATCCAAGAGCTCCAAAAGATGAAACAGCGCCGTGGGAGCGTTTCCGATCACAACAATCGCGCCTTCGATGTGGTCACGCCAAAGCTCAACAGCAGCGGCGGACCGCGTGTTTCTAATGCGCTTTGCCAGATCCGGCACTGATGGATCATTCAAGGTGACGATGATCTGGTTATCTTTGCTTAAGTTGCGCGTGATGATGCCCGACCGTACCATTTCGCAATCACACAATATGGGCGCACCTGAGCGTAAGGATGTGTCCGCCTGCGCAACAAAGTCAGGAGCATAGTCGATGCGGTCGGCGATCTCGACCATACCGCAGGCATGGATCAGCCGGGTTATCACCGGTTGCAGATTATCCGGGAACCGTTGCAACCGCGCTTCGCGTTTCACAATTTCAAAGCTCTGCCGATAGATGGCGGCTGGATCACGCTCATATCTTAACTCCTGTATCTGAGGTGTAGGAGTTAACTTTTCAGGGCTGGCGGCCAAAAGAGTCGCTTCATGGCCGGCTCCCAATATCCAAGCCTCTTCGGTGACGATGGTTTGACGGTCCTTTTCGCTCAACCCATGGGCAGCGTAAAACAGGTTTGCCAACTCACCGCCCCTGTCCAGATCATGATAGGCTTGCGCATTTACGCGCACCTGAGCGGCATCTAAAATCTCGTCATCACGCTGCTCTGATGCGATCCGGTCTGCCAAAAGTGACGGATAAATCTCTGCAAGCACCAAATCCGCATTTGGAGCCTTGAGACCGGTTTCGAACGGCCAAATCTGCGCCTGTTCATCAAAGCGCTCGCGCAGGGTCTTGACCGCAGGCACCCCGACCAAGACCTGACTGCCGACCGAGCCTGCATATGCCATTTGCCAAACAGTCTTGGCGCGCGGCACGACGGCCTCTACAATCCGCCGCTCTGGGGGGTGATCCCCGAAGCGCTCCGTGGCGGTTATCGGCACCTCCGGCACATCCCAGGTGGCGGGCCTGCCCCACATGGGACCGATGCCATCATAGGCTTTGTTGATTTCCGAGGCCACGTCGAAGCGATTATTGGCGTTGTCTGGCCCGTCACAAATATGCTCCGAAATCCAGTGCCAAAGGGCCAGCGCATCGGCCTTGCCGCACACACGCTCAGCCACCCCTTCTGGGTAGCCAAACGGAAAATCAAATCCGACCAGAACTTTGAGCCCGCCTGCCAAAGCCGCTTCTATCCGCGCCGATAGTCTATCCAACGCGTCCTTTCGGGTGCGCGCATATTCAGGATCACCGACCACACCGTCTTGCGCCACGGCCCACCAAATCGCGTCCTTGCTGGGACGTGCTGGACTGGGAGCGTTGCGCGCCGACCAATCAACAATAATGTGGACATCAAACAGAGCGCCCGGACCGGAACGGGTCCGAGATTTGACCGAATGGCCCTCTTGAGGGCTTGAGGGGAAATCTTCCCCCTTCACTTGTTGCGCACGCTTTCCGGGCCAAGCGGATGATCCGCGTGTGGGTACTCCGGGTGTGAATGGTCATGATCGTGGTCATGCCCGTGATGATGATGGTGGTGGTGGGCGTCCAGAGCCACCAAGCGGCATTCGCCAGTGCAAAAAGTGTCACAAAGTGTGCAGTCTTCCACATTCGACCCCGGTGCGGAAGCGCCCTGCCCTTCAACATGATGGTGATGACTTTCCTGAACCGCGCCTACTTCCGCCTCAAAGCCCAAGACCTGCGTACGATATTTGCACATGGCACAGTTGGGCGGCGGCACTTCGCCCACCAGCTCGGTTATGCGTTCAGCAAAAGTGTCGAGCACTTTGGGGTGGTCGTTCAAATAGCCCGCCTTCACAAACTGGATATCAGGATATGTGTCCGCCACCCGGTCCGTGAACCCGTAGATCCGGTCAATCAAAATACCAGTGAACAGAAAATAGGGGAATACGATCACCCGTTTGTAGCCCAAGCGCGCCACGTGGTCCAAGCACGGCTCCACAAGCGGAAAGGTGACGCCTGAATAACCGGTTTCGGCCCAGCCAAAGCCCATGCCTTCCCACAACATCCGGGTGATTTTGGAGACGTTGGAGTTGGCATCCGGGTCAGATGCGCCGCGTCCGATAACGACCAATGCGGTCTCCGAAAGAGGCATTTCGCCCAATTCGGCATTGGCGCGGTTCACCGCCTCTTCCACCCGTCCGGCAGCCGCTTGGATCATTTTGGGATCAACGCCCAATTCGCGGCCAAACATGACATCGACCTTGTGTTTGGCCGCATAGGTGTTGAGCACAGTTGGAATGTCATTTTTGGCGTGCATGGCTGCAAAGAGCATGCCCGGAACCGCCAATATGCGCTCGCACCCGGCCTCCCGCAGTTTGTCCAGCCCGTCACGTATCACCGGATTGGCAAATTCCAGATAGCCGTAATCCACCATCCAATCCGCCGGCAAAAGTGCGGGAAGTTTCTCTGCCAAGACCGCAAATTCATCTACTGCCGCCTGAGAGCGTGAGCCATGTCCGCATATCATCACACCGGTTTTGGTCATCTCACGCCTCGCTCAATTCTGGGTCCGCCGCATCCTCGTCTTGTTCTTCCGTCTCATCTTTAGGGCCCTGCCCTTTCAAAGCGCCAGCAACGCCAACCGCAATGACAATGCCGATGGCAGCGCCTGCCAAAAGATGATCATGGCCCGCCACATCCACCCAGTGGCCCGCATGGGCAAACACCATCTGCGGCACCGAAGTAGACAAACCGAACCAAAGGCAAAACTGTCGCATCACACCTCCCACATCACAGTCACGGAGAAGTTAGACGGCCACGCAAATCTGCGTGGTCTTGCAATGCCGAAACGTCCGCTCCTCATTTGGTCAGCGGCGCTGTTTCGCACCTCTCCGGCCCCACCATCGGGGCAACATCGCATTGGCGTTCACCTATACGGATCGCTTTGGCCCGGCGCAACTACGATTGCGGCGCATTGCAAGGGGCGCGCGACACCGGACCATTGTTTCCGGAACGAGGACAATTTTATGAGAAATACGGTCATTCCCTCGCGGCTCGCTACCGCTATGATGCTTGCAAAATGGGGGAGACGCACATGGGCCGGATGGTAGAGGGTAAATGGATCACGGATGATGCCGCCGTGACGGACAAGAGCGGCGCATTTGACCGCAAACCGGTTACCTTTCGCAACTGGATCACCGCCGACGGGTCTGCCGGACCATCGGGGCGTAGCGGCTTCAAAGCTGAAAGCGGGCGCTACCATCTATATGTTGCGGGCGCGTGTCCATGGGCCCATCGCACGCGGATTTTCCGCACGCTCAAGGGGCTGGAGGATCACATCAGCCTCGATGTTATCCACCCGGATATGATGGAGGACGGCTGGACATTTGCGACGGATGTTCCCGGCACCACGGGCGACACGTTATTTGGGTTGGATTTTCTGCGGGAGGTATATTTGAAAGCCGATCCGAAATTCACCGGCCGTATCACTGTTCCGGTTCTGTGGGACAAGGCGACCGGGCAAATTGTCTCTAACGAATCCTCTGAGATTATCCGCATGTTCAATTCGGCCTTTGACGGGATTACCGGCAACCGCGAGGATTACTGGCCGCAGGACCTTCATACCCCGATTGAAGAGGCAAATGAGCGTATCTATAACACACTCAATAACGGTGTTTATCGATGCGGGTTTGCAAAGTCACAAGAGGCCTATGATATCGCCGTGGATGAGCTGTTTGGCACGCTCGATTGGTTGGAGGATACGCTCAGCCGCGCGCGCTATCTGGTCGGAGCTCGGCAAACGGAGGCAGACTGGCGCCTTTTCCCAACGCTCTACCGTTTTGACGCGGTCTACCACACCCATTTCAAGTGCAACAAACGAAGGTTGGTCGATTATCCAAATCTGTTCGCCTACGCCCGTGAGCTTTATCAAGTCCCCGGGATCTCAGAGACGATTGATCACGATCAAATCACCCGCCACTACTATTTTTCGCATAGGTCCATCAATCCCTACGGGATTATTCCGATTGGTCCAAACACAGACTGGTCAGCCCCTCATAACAGGGGCTGAACCCACTCACGCCCGTTTGCGTAAGGCACCTTCATCCTTTGGGCTGCAATGCTCCAACAAAGCGGCCAGATCATCCGGCTTAAACGGTGTGCGCATTAGTCCACGCGCATTTGGCATCAGCTGAAAGATTGACCCGTCCGAGAAGAAGCTTCCGCTGGTCACGGTAATGATCGGAATGTCCGGGAACCGGTAGGTGGCATAGTCGGAAATTGCGATAGCACCGCCATCGGGCAGGACCAATTCCAAGACAAGCGCGTCGAACTCATTGAAACGCATATTCGCGATCGCGTCTTTCTGACTGGTCGCGAGTTCCACGGTCAAACCGCGACTCCCCAGAAACCTCGACCAAATAAGGCCCAGTTCCTCATTATGTTCTACAATTAGCACTCTCATGCCTATACCCTTCCCCAAGGTTATTTCTGTTTCCCTCCCAACAGCTATTGGCTCCAAACCTTAACATGGGGTTAATCATGTCTCGACTTTTGGGCGAATTGGCGGCAAATCCCGACTAGGGGCGTAAAACCGCCAATCACCCAACCCGGCATTCCGCCGCTTCGCGAGGATAAAAATGTCAACGATATTAACGGTTTGCGACACATGCAAGCGTGAGAACTGGACCCCCGAGGGCAATGACACTACCGATGGGGAACAGCTTTTAGATTTCGTTAACCATGCCGCAGTTGACCACCCAAAGGTTACGATTCGACGCCAATCGTGCTTAATGGGGTGCGATTTTGCGTGTAACGTGACGATGCAGGGGCCCGGAAAGATCTCTTACGTGATAGGCACGTTCGAGCCTACGCAGGACGCGGCTGAGGCGATTTTAGACTTTGCGGACAAGTATACGGACAGCGAGACTGGCCAAGTGCCGTATAAAACGTGGCCACAGGGCATCAAGGGCCATTTTCGCGCCCGCATCTATCCACCAGAAGCGGAATGACCGAAGCGCGGGATCATGGCGGCGGGCTGGATCAAGCCATGGCGCATTTTGGGGGTGCCCGCGCAGATTGGATCGACCTGTCTACTGGCATCAACCCTTCCCCATATCCTCTACCAGTCATTTCGCCGTCATCGTGGAGCGCACTGCCAGACCGATCCGCTTTCGCGCGGCTCAAGGATGCGGCGCGGTGTTTTTGGGACGTTCCCGGGCAATACGACATCGTCCCTGCGGGTGGGGCATCGGCGCTGATTGCAGCTTTGCCTCGGATCTTGGAGGGCGGATCAGTATCGATACCGCAGCCCACCTATAATGAGCATCGGGCCGCGTTTAAAGCCAGCGGATGGGCCGAGGCACGCCCCCCGGATGTCACTGTTGTGGTCCACCCCAATAATCCCGATGGACGACTTTGGGATGGGCCGTTCGATACCGGGTCAGGGCAAATCATTGTCGACGAGAGCTTTTGTGACGTGCTGCCCGAGCGGTCGTTCCTACGCCATTACTCCATTAATGGAGTAGAGTTGAAAAAATCAACAAAATCAGATGTTAACGACAAATTCGATGGAACACCTCCGATCATCCTAAAGAGCTTTGGAAAGTTTTGGGGGCTTGCAGGAGTACGGCTGGGGTTTGCCATTTGCGCGCCCAGCGTCGGGGCAAATCTCAGAGAAGCCCTTGGACCTTGGCAGGTCTCCGGTCCGGCCTGCGAAATTGGGATCAACGCTCTGAGCAATCCCCGCTGGGCGACCGAAACGCGTGCCAGACTAAAAGCAGCAGCGCAGCGGCTCGACAATCTGCTAGACACCGCCGGTCTTGACCTTGTCGGCGGCACCGACCTGTTTCGGCTTGTTGCGGCAGACGATGCGCAAGCCCTTCAAACCCATCTGGCAAAGCGCCACATCCTGACCCGCATCTTTCCCTACTCAAAGACATGGGTTCGCTTCGGGCTACCCGGACCCCAAACCCATTGGGACCGACTAACCCAAGCCATGAATGATCGACCATGAGTATTTTTGCAGCCCTCGTCATCGCCATGATACTTGATGCGATCTTTGGCGAACCGAAGATGATCTGGGACAAAGCCCCCCACCCCGCAGTCCTGATGGGACGGGTCATTTCGGCGGGCGACACCGCCCTCAATTCAGGGTCCAGCCGACGGATCAAAGGTGCCGCGTTGATCCTCGGCCTCGTCATCGCTGGCTACATCATTGGCAAAGCCCTTCACTGGCTGCCCGATTTTGGTATCCTTGAGATAGGCCTCACCGCAATACTGATCGCCCACCGCTCGCTGGTGGATCATGTCACAGCGGTGGCCCAGGCGCTCACGATGGGCATCGGTGACGGGCGGCAGGCGGTGGCTATGATCGTCGGTCGGGACACCGCCCACATGACCGAAAGCGACGTAGTGCGGGCCACAATAGAGAGTGCGGCCGAGAATTTTTCTGACGGTGTCGCAGCCCCTATCTTTTGGTTTGTCATCGCTGGCCTGCCGGGCATCCTCATCTACAAGTTCGTCAATACAGCTGATAGCATGATCGGCTATATGACCCCCAAATATCAAGAATTCGGCTGGGCAGCTGCGCGCCTTGATGACCTGATGAACTGGATACCCGCCCGCCTGACAGGTGCTTTGTTTTGCACAATATCAGGCGACAAAAACTGTTGGCGGACCATGAGCGAAGACGCACAATATCACCGATCCCCAAATGCGGGCTGGCCGGAGGCGGCAATGGCAGCGGCACTTGGTATAGCGCTTTCGGGGCCGCGCATTTACAATGGCGCACGTACAGATGATGCTTATGTAAACCGCGCCGGCCGGCTTGATCTTCAAAGGTCTGATATCGATGCCACCGTGGCAGTTCTTTGGAAAGCATGGGCCGCGCTTGCCGGAGTAGCGCTGGTTTTGGCCCTATTCTCGTTCATTCTCTGACCCACGGCCACAAAGGGTGGAATTCGCCTGCAAACACCATATATTCTAAGCACGAATCGATGCATAAGTCGCATTTACGTAAACGTCACGACCTGTTAGCATGCAGGCATGACGGAAATGTATCCGCTTAAACTTCTTAACCACTGAAGGAATTGCTGAAATAGCCCGAAGACCACATAACGCGCCACCACAGCGCGACACCGGACCCCGCGCCAATGAGCGCATCCGCGCAGATCAAATCAGATTAATCGGAGCCGAAGGCGAAAATGTGGGCGTTGTTACGCCAGCACATGGTATGGAACTGGCGGAAGAAGCCGGTCTCGATCTGGTTGAAATTTCACCTAATGCTGATCCGCCCGTCTGTAAGATCATGGACTTCGGCAAGTTCAAGTACGAGACGCAAAAGCGCGAGGCCGAAGCTCGGAAAAAGCAAAAGATCATTGAGATCAAAGAGATCAAGTTCCGACCGAACACGGATACGCATGACTACGATGTCAAGATGCGCTCCATCCGCAAGTTTTTGGAGGAAGGCGACAAGGTTAAAGTGACCCTTCGTTTCAGAGGCCGCGAGATGGCGCATTTGCAGCTTGGTCGCGAATTGCTGGAGCGCGTAGCCGCCGATCTTGAGAACGAAGCAAAGGTCGAGAACATGCCCAAGATGGAAGGGCGCCAGATGATTATGATGATCGCACCGGCCAAAGCCTGATCCATCCGTGATATGTCGAAAAGCCGCTCTTCGGGGCGGCTTTTTTGTGTCCATCGCCTGTGCCACGGTGTTGGGAATTGCCAATCCACCCGCCCCGCCCTAGATTTCGTAACATACGATAGGGAAAAGCGATGACTGATCAGACCGGAAGACGCTGGCATGATATGGGGGGATTAAGTGCTGATCCCGTCGATCCCGCGACCCACGATTATGCGCTTTGGGAAAAGCGGGTCGATGCGTTGCAAGTTCTGACATCAACCAAGGGGCTCTTTACCGTCGACGGGTTGCGCCGAGTGCTCGAAGATATGGGCGAGGACGCGTTCGAAACCATGACCTACTATGAGCGCTGGACCGCATCTGTGAACCAAAATTTGCTTGAGGCAGGCACCTACACGCTTGAGGAGCTGGGCACCAAAATGGCCGAAGTATCCGCCCGTGGGACCACTTACGGCGAGGCATCGGACCCCAATGCCTGATACTGTAAAGGTCCGCGCCATGTTCCCGCCCGGCCATATCCGCACGCCCTATTACCTGCGCGGCAAAATCGGCACCGTGGAGCGCGCACTTGGCCCGTTTGGCAACCCGGAGGTTCAAGCCTACCGACAAACAGGCGTGAAACGCGACCTTTACCGGGTCCGCTTCACCATGGCCGAAATTTGGGGCGATGAGGCGGAAAACCCCGGCGATACGCTGGACGCTGAGATTTTTGCACATTGGCTGGAGAAAATTGACTGATGCCACATGATCATCACGACCATCTTTCGCCCTCCGGCCACCCCTACCGTGCCGATCAGGATGCGCCTCTGACCTATTGGCAAACCATGGAAATTGCCATGCGCGAGTTGTTGGTCGAAAAAGGCGTGACCACCCATGAGGAAATCACAGCGCAGATTGAGGCGATGGATCGCCGCTCGCCCGCCGATGGCGCACAGGTTGTGGCCCGCGCCTGGTGCGACCCTGCATTTAAAGCCGAACTGCTCCGGGATGCCCGCCAATCGGTGATCGATATGGGGTTTGAGCTGGGTCCAATGAACTTGATTGTGGTGGAGAACACGGCCGACGTGCACAATGTCATCGTCTGTACCCTATGCTCTTGTTACCCGCGCAACCTTTTGGGACTTCCGCCTGATTGGTACAAGCAACGCGCTTACCGCGCCCGCGTGGTCAAAGAGCCGCGCAAAGTGCTGTCGGAATTTGGCCTTAACCTGCCAGACGACGTGCAAGTGCGGGTTCATGACAGCACTGCCGACATGCGCTACATTGTGCTGCCCGAGAGGCCTGCGAACACAGAGCATTTGAGCCAATCCGAATTGGAAACCCTTATCACCAGAGATAGTATGATCGGCGTTGCGCGCGCCAAAGCGCCCTAGCATGCAACTATTCTGGAGTGCGCTCAGCGCCGAGAAGCAGGGCATCTGGCTCTATTGTTGTGCCATCGTCCTGTTCTCGGTCATGGACATTGTGGCCAAAGACCTGATGACCCGCCATTCCTCCATGCAGGTGGTTTGGGCACGGTATGCCAGCCAGTTCTTTTGGACCGTGATTGTATTATCACCGCGTCTGCGCAGCCTTGTGCGCACGAACCATCTTGGTCTGCAATTGATCCGCTCTGCGTGCCTTTTTGGTGGCACCGCATTCTTTTTCACCTCGCTCAAACACCTAAATCTGGCTGAGGCGGTGGCAATATTCAACATATCACCGTTCCTGATCACCATACTCTCTGTGATCGTCCTCAAAGAACTTGTCGGCATCCGCCGCTGGCTGGGGGTTGCGATTGGCTTATCTGGTGCGCTGATCATAATCCAACCGGGGGCTGAGATCTTCACCCCCGCCTCCATCCTACCGGTTTTGGCCGCGATCTGTTTTGCAGGCTACGCGATCTCTACAAGGTTTCTGGGCAGCGACGAACCGGCGGCCACGTCCTTTTTCTATACCACCCTGATTGGAACAATCGTTGCGACCATCCTCCTTCCGTTTTCTTGGGAGCCACCGACCCTGCCAGACGCCGCCATCATGGCCACATTCGGCGTAATCGGCGCATGTGGTCATATCCTGTTGATCATCGCACTTGGCCTGACCCAAGCCTCCGTGGTTGCGCCGTTTACTTATCTAGGCGTTGTCCTTGGCGCGTTTTGGGGATTCGTATTTTTCGCCGAGGTTCCCGCGCTAAATACCTGGATCGGCACAATTGTTATCATCGGGGCCGGCCTATATGTGTGGCACCGGGAAAAATCTGTTAAAGAAAATTCATGAACGAACGTCAGCCAAGCTTCAAAAACCAAACCTTCGGGATTGGTGACTTCATCCTGAACGGCCTTCACTTGGCCATTCGGGGCGGCAGTTTGGCGATGTCCTATGAAGCGCGGATTGCCCGCGCGCGCGCCATTGGGCTGCGCATACTCAGTCTTGCGCCGGACCAAAGGCGGCGGGTCTCAGAAAACCTCAACCTGATTTTCCCGGACATGTCCGACCTTTGGAAACAGGAAATGAGGGACGAGTGCTTTCGCAATATCGGCCAGAGCCTGATGGAACATATGCACATGTCCGAGTTCAGCGAACGGATTGGCAATCTCAATATCACTGGTGAAGGAGTATCCACGCTGAGCGCGGATCAAGGAGCCATCCTTGTCTCGGGCCATTTTGGACAGTGGGAGGGGGTGCGGCTTGCCTGGCGCCATATGATGGATGCGGATTGCGCCTTCTTCTATCGCCCCAACAATAACGGCTTTTATGATCGCCATTGGCAACGCTATCTGCGCCAAGCCGGTGAACCGATCATCGCCAAAGGTGCGCCGGGCAAAGCCCTGATGGGGCGCCACTTGACGCAACGGGGCGCTTTGCTGATGGTGATTGATCAGCGCATGGCCAAGGCCGACCGCTACGACTTTATGGGCAAACCCGCCAAAACCGCTACCACTGCGGCCGAGCTTGCACTCCAACACAACCTGCCGCTTGTGCCTGCCTACAGCATCCGTCGCAATAACCTGATCGATTATGACATTGTGTTCGAGGCACCGGTCCCGCCCACGACACCGCAAGAGATGACACAGGCGCTCAATACCTCATTGGGCAATAGAATCCGCGCCAACCCGGAACAATATTTGTGGACCCATTGGCGCTGGAAATAGAGCGGCGAAATTACCGGATATGAGCTGCCGAAATAATCGGTCCGTTGCCCTCGGCTTGCACAATCACCGCAAGGGGCGGTTGGAGCGTTGCCGGAATGGAAAGCTCGGTTGCGCTTTTGCCGTTCCATTCACCAACATCCGTCCATGAAGTGACTGTGTTGAGATAATCGATATTGCGCCCGGCATTCTCACCGCGCTTGATTTGCACAGTCTCTTTGGGCGAATACCCGACAACGGAAACCAGCATGGGGGGAAGGCCACCGGCCAGAGGCTCCGCCTGAATGACAATTTCCCCACCCTCAATGGCCGCCGTCAGAGTGATTTGAGCGGGTTGTGCTGCGAGCTGCTTGACGTAATCGGCGACTTCTTTGCGAAATGATCCGCGGGAATAGGCCACACCGCCCACAACAAATTGCGGAGTCCAAACCGACCGGTTCTGAAAGGCGTTGCCATAGGCGTATTGACGCGCGGTGAATTCAGGCGTCGCAAGCGTGTCTTTCCAGCCCAGGCGGTCCCAGTAATCCACATGAAACGCCAGCGCAAGCACATCGTCCCGGTCAATGAAGTCCGCCAGATAAGCGTCTGCCGGAGGGCAACTAGAACATCCTTGCGAGGTAAAAAGCTCGACCACTACCGGGTTATTTTGTGCCGAAGCAGCTGCAGGTATCGACAATAACGCTGCACTTAACAGTCGAACAAGGAATGCCTTCATGAACTTCACCCAACTTTTCAATTTCAAGAGGAAACCTAATACGGCTTACCATTCATTGCCAGTCAAGCCTTCGCGAGCAATGTGTCATTAAATCGAGAGCCCGGTTATCCAACGTCCCGTGGAGGCGAAATAGGCCTCCGCCTGCGAGCCGAACTGTTGTTTGAGAGCCGCCTCTTCGGCAAGGATAAACCGCGCTTTGATCACAAAGGGGAATGCAAAAACCACAATCACAGAGGTGAGCGCGGCACTCCAGCACGCCACTCCCAGAACCCCCAAAAACAGTCCAAGATAGATCGGATTGCGCGAAATCCTGTAGGGCCCCTCGACGATCAAACTACTTGGCGTGTGATGCGGCTCAATCGGCGTTCTTTTGGACAGGAAAAAATAGGCTGACCACATGATCAAACCAAATCCCAAAATAATCAGCGGCCATGCCAGAAAGCGCAGAACGTCCAAAGACAGGATCGGAATGAGCTTTGCCGCCAAGATAGAAAGCGCCGCAAACACAGCTGCCCAAATCGGTGGAAGATCCGGAAAACCCTTCATATGCACGCCCCCTCCACAGGTCCCATCACGCCAAACGTTGCTTCAAGAACGATGCTTTAGGATGGGATGCAGGATGCGCCTGAAACGCATCCCGCGATGGTCTTTGCCTTAGGCGGATTTGGCCAAGTCGCGCAGCACGTAATGCAGCACGCCGCCATTTTCCACATATTCGATCTCAATCGCTGTATCGATCCGGCATTTCAGCGTGATGTCTTTGACCGAACCGTCAGCGTAAGTGATTTTACACGGCACTTCCGACAATGGCTTTAGATCGCCCTCCAGACCGGTAATATCGAAAGTCTCATCGCCTTTGAGACCCAACGACTTTCGGTTGTCACCGCCGGTAAATTCAAACGGGATCACCCCCATACCAACCAGGTTGGAGCGGTGGATGCGCTCAAAATTCTCCGCGATCACAGCCTTCACACCCAATAGTGCTGTGCCCTTTGCAGCCCAATCGCGTGATGATCCGGCACCGTATTGCTCACCGGCCACGATCACCAATGGCGTGTCGTTTTCCTGATAGGCCATTGCCGCATCAAAGATGGAGGCTTGTTGCCCGTCCGGCCCAAGCGTGTAGCCGCCCTCGACCCCCTGCAACATCTCGTTTTTGATGCGAATATTGGCAAATGTCCCACGCATCATCACTTGGTGATTGCCGCGCCGCGATCCGTAGGAGTTGAACTCCCGAACCGGAACCTGACGGTCCACCAAATAGCTGCCCGCAGGCGTTGTGTCTTTGAACGATCCGGCAGGTGAAATGTGATCGGTCGTCACCATATCGCCCAACATCGCCAGCATTTTGGCGCCCTTCACATCCTTGATGACGCCAGGCTCGGCACCCATGCCTTGGAAATAGGGCGGGTTTTGCACGTAAGTCGATGTGGCGGGCCAGTCATAGGTCAGACTATCAGTCGTCTCCACGCCCTGCCATTTCTCGTCACCCGTGAAAACCTCGGCATATTTCTTCTGGAACGCCTCACGTGTCACAGTCTTCTCCACCAAATCCGCGATCTCGGACTGGGTTGGCCAGATGTCTTTAAGATACACATCTTTTCCATCACTGCTCTGACCCAAAGGCTCAGATGTGAGGTCGATATTCATGTCACCTGCCAGCGCATAGGCCACCACAAGCGGTGGTGAGGCCAGATAGTTTGCCCGCACGTCCGGGGAAATCCGGCCCTCAAAGTTCCGGTTGCCCGACAACACAGCCGTGGCAACAAGGTCACCTTCGGAAATCGCCGCGGAAATCTCCGGCTGAAGCGGCCCCGAGTTACCAATACAGGTCGTGCAGCCGTAACCGACAAGGTTAAAGCCAACCGCATCAAGATCCTCCTGCAAGCCGGCGGCTTCCAGATACTCCGATACCACTTGCGAGCCCGGTGCCAAAGATGTCTTCACCCAAGGTTTACGGTTCAGCCCCAACTCCCGCGCCTTGCGCGCCACCAGGCCTGCTCCAATCATCACATATGGATTGGATGTGTTGGTGCATGAGGTGATGGAGGCAATAACCACCTTACCAGAATTCAGTGTATAGTCTTCGCCGGCGACAGGCACCTGCTTGTCCAAAGGACGCTTGAACGTGTCTGCCATCTCAGTGGCAAAGGCCGCCTTGGAACCGGTCAAGGCCACATAATCCTGCGGCCGTTTCGGGCCGGAGATCGCCGGTACAATCGTGCCCATATCAAGGCTCAGAGTATCGGTGTAGATCGGGTCGTAATCTGCATCGCGCCACATTCCGTTTTCACGGGCATAGGCCTCAACCAATGCGATACGATCTTCATCGCGGCCAGAGACGCGCAAATAACGCAATGTCTCATTATCAATCGGGAAAAAGCCGCATGTCGCACCGTATTCAGGCGCCATATTCGCAATCGTCGCGCGATCTGCCAGAGGCAATTTATCCAAGCCTTCGCCATAAAACTCAACGAATTTCCCAACCACGCCTTTTTCACGCAGCATTTGCACGACTTTTAGCACCAAATCGGTTGCAGTCGTACCTTCCACCATCTCACCGGTGAGCTTGAAGCCAACCACTTGCGGGATCAGCATAGAGATCGGCTGGCCAAGCATAGCCGCCTCAGCCTCGATCCCGCCAACACCCCAACCCAGCACGGCCAGACCGTTGACCATAGTTGTGTGGCTGTCTGTGCCAACCAATGTATCAGGATATGCAACTTCGATGCCGTTTTGATCCTTATCGGTCCAAACAGTCTGGGCCAAATATTCAAGATTGACCTGATGGCAAATGCCCGTACCCGGTGGCACAACACGGAAATTATTAAACGCAGACTGCCCCCATTTGAGGAAGGTGTAGCGCTCCATATTCCGCTCATATTCGCGATCCACATTCATCTGGAAAGCGCGCGGATTGCCAAATTCATCGATCATCACCGAGTGGTCGATGACCAGATCGACAGGATTGAGCGGGTTGATCTTCTCAGGGTCACCGCCAAGGGCCGCCAAACCGTCCCGCATGGCCGCAAGGTCCACTACCGCAGGCACACCTGTGAAGTCCTGAAGCAGAATACGCGCCGGGCGATAGGCGATCTCACGCGGGTTGTTGCCGCCCTTCTCGCCCCATTCGGAAAACGCCTTGATGTCATCAACCGAGACCGTCTTGCCATCCTCAAACCGCAGCAAATTCTCAAGCACAACTTTCAAAGCAGCTGGTAATTTGGAGAATGAACCCAATCCCGCAGCCTCCGCCGCTGGGATCGAATAATAGGCAACCTTGGCTGTTCCAGAGGTCAACTCGCGACGCGTTTTGGAACTGTCATGTCCCACCTGAATGGTCATCGGCGCACCTTTCCTAATTCAAAATAGGGATGTTTTGATGCCATATGCCCTATCTTATATCCGCATGCAAGTAATTTCTGTACACAATGGTATACACAAGACTGGCACTCTCCACTTCTTAGGTGTTGAATGTTGCAAATAGCTTAAGCTCCCAATTGTAATTCCACATACCTCGCACTTCCCCCAGCGACAGTGATCCGATAAGGCTCAATCATGAGCTTAATTGTCGATAATCTCAGTGTCAGGCGGGGCGGCATTTCTGTGCTGCACGAGGTCTCAATGACCTGCCGACCCGGTCAGGCCCTCATTTTGCGCGGCCCCAATGGCGTGGGAAAAACCACCCTCCTGCGGACGCTGACTGGCTTTATTCCTTACGCATCGGGAACCGCCACTCTCAACGGCGCAAGCCTTTCAGACCGCGACGCTTTTCAGAGCCATCTGGCCTATACCGGTCATTCGGACGCGATCAAGGCTCAGCTGACCGTAGAGGAGAACATCCGCTTTTGGGCCGATCTTCATAACAACTCAAGCGCCACTGATGCCCTGAACGCGTTCGACTTGCTGTCCCTAAGCGACAGGCTTGCAGGGAAATGCAGTGCAGGACAGAAACGCCGCCTCGGGTTGGCGCGCATGTTGGTGTCGAACCGAAATTTATGGCTGATGGATGAACCAACCGTCTCCCTTGATGCGGCATCAAAGGACGCTCTGTCCGCGATTATCAAAACGCATCTGCAAGGCGGCGGAATGGCACTGATTGCGACCCACGACACAGATCTTGTCGAGGCAGAAACCCTCCAGATGACACCACCGCCCGTCACGTGGGACGAAAACGCCTATTGGGATGGAGAGCCCGCTCTATGATGGCGCTTGTGACACGCGAAATCACCCTTGCAACGCGGGCGGGCGGCGGGACAGCGCTTGGCCTTGCGTTCTTCTTAATCATGGTGCTGATCACAGCATTAGGACTGGGCCGGGACACTGAATTACTGGCCAAGGCCGCACCGGGCACGCTTTGGGTGGGTGCCCTTCTGGCAACCCTGCTGTCGCTCGACCGCCTATTTCAAGCCGACTTTGAGGATGGCGCTTTGGAGGCATTGTGCCTCTCCCCCCAGCCACTCGAAGCCATCGTAGCGATCAAAATCTTCGCCCACTGGCTGACCACGGGACTGCCTTTGGTGATCTTATCTCCGGTGATGGCACTTATGATGCAACTGCCCGGGGCGACAATGGGATGGATGATCGCAAGCCTCGGCATCGGCACATTGTCCCTGTCAGCCATTGGCGCCATTGGCGCGGCACTGACACTGGGCATCAGGCGCGGCGGATTGCTATTGTCTTTGCTGGTCGCGCCGTTGTTCGTACCCACGCTAATTTTCGGGGTGGCGATCATCCAAAACGCGGCGCAGGCGCTTGATCCGGTAACGCCGTTGCTGCTTCTGAGTGGCCTGACGCTATTTGCGCTGGTGCTGTCCCCGATTGTGGCCACATATGCGTTAAGAGTGAATATGAGCTAAGGCCATACGGGGCGCATGAAGATTAGCGCAAACTCGTCAGGGCCGCGCTCGTCGCATAGGCGGACCAAAACGACAGCCTGAGAAACGCAAAAGGCCGGGGATGACCCGGCCCTTTCCTGTCTTATATGTCCGAAGAAAGCCGTTAGGTCGACAGACCCAATTCGCGTGCGCTCTCCATTGTCAAAGTCTCACTCAAACCCTTCTGATAGGCTTTGATGGCTGCACGTGTCTGCCGTCCGATTACGCCGTCGATCGGGCCTCTGTACAAGTCACGCGTTTGAAGGGCGCGCTGCAAGGAGCGGACCACATCAGGGGTCGCATTCACGTCACACAGGACCGAAACCCAACGGGTCTCACCGGACGAGGCCGCCCCCTCAGACACAACTTCACTTCTGTATACCGCAGGTACGGGCACGGTGCGTGTAATCGCTGGCGTGTCGATAACCCGCTTGGTTACTGTCTTGAACGTGGCCGGAACCGGAACCGTACGTACTGTTGCAGGCTGGTCGATGACACGAACCACCACTTCCTTCATAGTCGGCTCAGCAGGAACTGACCGCGTAGAGGCAGGTGTCTTGAGTACGCGCCGTGTGACGGTCTCATAGACCGCTTCGGTTGTGTCTTCCTTGGTCTGCTCAGGTGTTACAAGCACGCGCTTGGTCACGGTTTTGAACTCAGCCGGAATTTCCACCAAACACATCACACCCGAGGATGTAACGCGGTTGGCCAAAATGGTGCCGCCCAGAGCCTCGGCGCCGATCGCATAGACCTTTCCACCCGGCTTCCACTCCGTGTAGGCGTCTTTGACCTTAACCCGCTCAGTGACCGTGTCATAAACCGCAGGAACAGTGACTGACTTGGTCTCAGCCGGTTTGACAAGAACACGCTCGGTTACGGTTTCGTATTCCGCATCCGTAGTCTCTGTGGTCGCCTCTACCGGATTATCAACCGGCACCTGCCGTGTAACCGACTTATAGGTCGCAGGAACAACTTCTGTTTTGGTCGTAGCGGGCGTTACCAGCTCTTGCTCAGTCGTTGTCTTATATGTGGCCGGGATCGTTTCCACCTTTGTGGTCGCAGGGCTCACAAGAACCTGCCGCGTTTTTGTGTTCGCCTGGCCAGGAATTTCCACACGCGCGTAACACTCTCCGGGTTTCGCATTTGGTGGGCCGAAATTATTGGCAGCCGGTGCCGCAATCCCGGCACTCGACAACTCCGCCACGGTCACGTTTCCTGGCTCACCCTCTATCATTTCGGCCATCGGAAAATCCCCGAACCCCAAATCGGCACAGGCGGCCAGAGTGAAAAGTGCACTTGATGCAAGCAGAATATTTTGACGTTTCATTGAGTGTCCCACGGTCTATCTCGAATTCAATTTCGCGATTGTAGCGAACTTGTTCGTTTCTTACAAATTTCTTACGCCCTTTGAAGGCCCTTCGCACCAAAAATATCACATAATCCGCCATACACAAATATTTCCGTCACCCCAGCACACCGGAGGGATCGAAAGATATCACTGACAAATGCGACGCGCCAGATTTCCAAAGGGACAGCCCGCCAACGCTTGCCCTCGCCCCCGGCACCACGAAATCTTCTACCAAAGCACCAATTTGGGCGAAATCACCACGATTTCGGGCATTTGTCGCATTTCATCTCTGGTCCTGAGCCATTCAAACGACTATCTACACCTGCACTTAAATCTGGATGAGGCGGCGAGACATGGCCAAGATTACATATATTGAACACAACGGAACCGAGCATGTGGTGGACGTCTCCAACGGTCTGACCGTTATGGAAGGGGCCAGAGACAATAATATTCCCGGAATTGAAGCCGATTGTGGCGGTGCATGTGCCTGCTCAACATGTCACGTTTACGTGAACGAGGCTTGGGTCGAGAAGCTTCCGGCAAAAGATGCCATGGAGGAAGACATGCTCGATTTCGCGTGGGAACCTAACCCCGAACGGTCTCGGCTGACCTGCCAGTTGAAGGTTACCGATGCGCTGGACGGCTTGATTGTGCAGATGCCCGAAAAGCAAATCTAATGCGCCTGCTTGCTCTTGTTTTCGCCTGCGTGGCGCAAGTCGCAGCGGGACAGACCGTGGTGACCACTTCCGACAATGCCACGGCGGCATTTGAAGGGCCAACGGATCGCTACGGTCACGCCATCATGGGCAATCTGCCGGAATGGTCGCGCCTTTGCTTGTCCCACGGCACCCAGCAGGCCTGTGTCACCTTGCCAGATAGTTCCGTGTTTGAGGATATCGCGCCAAGATTGGCGGATATGGACGGCGACGGCTTTGATGAGGCGGTCGTGGTTGAAAGCACGACAACCGGCGGTGCCTCCCTTGTCGTTTACCGCCGCACCGGCGAGAGCTTGGAGCGGATCGCCACTCCTCCTATTGGTCGGCGCAACCGCTGGCTGTCGCCCATTGGTATTGCCGATTTTGATCAAGACGGCCGCATGGATGTCGCCTATGTGGAGACGCCCCATCTGGGCAAAGTCGTGAAAGTATATAGTTGGGCCGGAAATCACCTCAAACTGATTGCGAAAGCCACCAGCTTCTCGAACCACAAGATCGGGGACGAGACGATCACAAGCGGCATTCGCGACTGCGGGCGCGGACCTGAGATGGTCGTGCCAAACGGATCATGGAGCCGCGTCTACGCACTTCGATTTGAGGCAGGTCAAATGCTGGCCGAGGAGTTGGGCCCTTACCGCCCGGGCGGCTTTACGACATATCTGTCGTGTTAAAAGCCCGCCCTGTTACAGCGCACGCCATCCAATATCTTTGCGGCAAAAACCCTCCGGCCAATTGATTTGATCCACAGCCTCGTAGGCGGCACTGCGGGCAGCCTCGATTGATGCACCACGCGCGGTAACATTGAGAACCCGCCCGCCATTCGACAAAAGCTGCCCATCCACTCTTTTGGTTCCTGCATGGAATGTCATCAAATCGACCGTTTGGGGTAGCGCCTCTACGCCTTTGATCACAGTCCCTTTGGCGTAATCACCGGGATAGCCATCTGCGGCAAGAACGACCGTCATGGCGTGATCATCAGCCCAATTCACGGTCATGTCCGCAAGTCGCTTTTCCGCCGTGGCAATCAGTAAATCTAGAACCTGCGCGCCCAAACGCATCATCAAAACCTGACATTCGGGATCGCCAAACCGCACATTATATTCCACCAGACGCGGCATCCCGTCCTTGATCATGAACCCCGCATAAAGAACCCCCTCATAGGGTGTGCCGCGTTTGGCCATTTCGTCAATCGTGGGCTGAATGATCGTCTCCATCGCCCTTGCCGCGACCGCGTCCGTCAATACCGGGGCCGGAGAATAAGCGCCCATCCCGCCAGTATTTGGCCCCTCATCCCCATCAAAGGCACGCTTGTGATCCTGAGCGGTCCCCACCGGCAACGCCGTTTTGCCGTCTGACAGAATGAAGAAGGACGCCTCTTCGCCCTCCATGAACTCCTCGATCACCACCTCGGCGCCTGCCGCGCCAAAAGCGCCGCCCAGCATATCATCAACCGCATCAAGCGCCTCTTGCAGCGTCATTGCCACAACAACGCCTTTGCCCGCCGCAAGCCCATCCGCCTTGATCACAATCGGCGCGCCCTGAGCTTGTACATAAGCCTTGGCGGGCCCCGCTTCGGTAAACCGCGCATACCCAGCTGTGGGCGCATCGCAGGCATCGCAAATCTCCTTGGTGAAGGCTTTTGACGCCTCCAAACGCGCCGCCGCCGCACTTGGACCGAAGGTCAAAACACCTGCCGCCCGCAACGTGTCAGCCACACCGGCGGCAAGTGGTGCCTCTGGCCCCACAACAACAAAATCGACCGCCTCATCGGCACAAAATTGCACAACAGCCTCGCCATCCTCAGGGTCAAGCGCGACACATTCGGCCAAAGCCTCCATGCCCGCATTGCCGGGGGCTGCAAAAAGCGCATCACATTTCGGGTTTTGCGAGATTGCCCAGACAAGCGAGTGCTCCCGCCCGCCCGATCCAAGTACCAGAATATTCATCGCACAGCCCTTTCGCCTTGGAACCTTTGAGAGGAGGGCTTACGATAATTGAAACCGAACCGGAAGGGGCACATGTCTGATCTTATCGATGATCCGTCGCCGGGACAAAATGTCCCCGAACTGTCGGTCTCTGAAATATCGGGCGCCATCAAACGCACGTTAGAGGGCACATTTGGCCGGGTGCGGGTCAAGGGCGAAATCGGTCGGGTTTTTCGGGCGCAATCGGGCCATCTTTATTTCGATATCAAAGACAACAAGGCGGTGCTGGCCTCCATCGCATGGAAGGGCGTCGCGGCCAATCTACGCACGCTGCCCGAAGAAGGGTTGGAGGTCGTGGCCACCGGGCGCATCTCCACCTTTGGGGCGCAGTCCAAATACAATTTGATCATCGACGATCTGTCGCCGGCAGGTGTGGGCGCGCTCATGGTCATGCTGGAAAAACGCAAAAAAGCGTTGGAGGCGGAAGGGCTGTTTGCGCCGGACCAGAAAAAACCGATCCCGTATCTTCCCGACGTGATCGGGGTTGTGACTTCCCCCTCCGGGGCTGTGATCCGCGATATTTTGCACCGTTTGCGCGACCGCTTTCCGCGCAAGGTTCTGATCTGGCCGGTGGTAGTGCAAGGCGAAAAATGTGCCACCGAAGTGGCTGCCGCCATTCGCGGATTTAATGCCCTTGCGCCCGGTGGGCCGGTGCCGCGTCCAGATGTTATTATTGTCGCGCGCGGCGGCGGCTCGCTAGAGGATTTGTGGGGCTTTAATGAAGAGCTGCCAATCCGCGCCGTTGCCGACAGTGTGATCCCGGTCATTTCGGCTGTGGGTCACGAGACCGACACCACGCTCATCGACTTTGCCGCTGACATTCGTGCACCAACACCGACCGCGGCGGCTGAACTGGCCGTGCCGGTTCGGGTCGATCTGCTGGCCACTCTTGCAAGTTTCGATGAACGTCGCCTGCGCGGGCTTGCGCAAGGGCTGGGACAGCGACGTGACCGCTTGCGCGATCTGGCCCGCATCCTGCCCAAACCGCAGGCGATCTTGGGCGAGCGGCTGCAAAGTTTTGATGGGCTGACCGCCCGGTTGGACGGCGCTCTAAAGGGACTGGCGGAGCGCAAACGCCGGGAATTGGCCGAAAAAACCGGTGGGTTTGGTCCGCAAATCCTAAAAGGGTTCTTAAGGGAGCGGAACGACCGGCTCATCGGCGCGAACCGAATGGGCCCGACGCTGGCGCGTCTGGTGTCCACCAAGCGCGACCAACTCAAACGAACAGACAGGCTGTCTCCGGATCTTTTGCGGCGGGTCGTAATCAAGCGCGACCAAGACCGACTGGCGGCTCTTGACCGTATGCGCCAAACTCTGGGCTACATGGAAACGCTTGGCCGGGGCTACGCGGTCGTCCGCACCGGCAGCGGCGCAGTTGTCGCGGACCTTGCCGCCGCACAAACACAGGCCGCGCTGGAAATCGAATTTCGTGACGGGCGCTTGGCCACCGCGAACGCCGGGGCACCATCCAAAAAGCCAAAGGCCACAAAGCCGCCCGCAAAGCCAAAAACCGGCGGCGATCAAGGTTCGCTCTTCTAAGCAACACCCGCCGGTTTTCCCGCTTGCTTTTTTTGCGTCCAGCCTCTATTCGAGCGCGGATTAGAATTCGGGCATACGATATCGCCCATCAGTCTAAAGGACCTTGAAATGGCTAAAGCAAAGTTTGAGCGTACCAAGCCGCATGTAAACATCGGCACGATTGGTCACGTTGACCACGGGAAGACGACGTTGACGGCAGCGATCACGAAGCAATTCGGTGATTTCAAGGCCTATGACGAGATCGACGG
>CAKZTM010000020.1 GCA_937920555.1 uncultured Paracoccaceae bacterium
GCAGCGCCACGCCCAACACCAGCGCTCAAGATTGTGGCACCATAAAGTGAGCCACTCAAATGCTCCAAAAGCGTCCCCCCAGGGGCGGCCACTCGTGTCTCGCCAAATCGACCTCCATCAACCAGTGTACCCCTTGGCTAACTTTAGCCATCCGCCTCACATCTCCATGAAAGACATTGAATTTCGCCCGCGCGCCAGAAGGGCGCTGCGCAACATGCCAGGTGGAGAGATTTACGAATGAAAGATCATGACGGCGATACAATCACCCTGACCCGCGCCGAGTACGAGGCCCTTCAGGAACGCATCGAAGACGCCGAAGACACCGCCGCCTATTGGGAAGCCAAAGCCAAAGGCGGCGAGGGCCTCCCCGACATCTACATGGGCCGTCTCATCGAAGGCGAAGCCCCGCTCCTCGTCTTCCGTGAGTGGCGCGGCCTCAACCAATCCGAACTCGCCCGCCTCTCAGGCGTCCGCAGGGTCTCCATCGCCGATATTGAGGCGGGCCGCAAAACTGGCTCCGTCCACACTCTCAAAAAACTGGCCGAGGCTTTGAACATCACAATCGACGATCTCGTGTGAACCTATAACAGCCCCCAAAACAGTAAATATTGCAATTCTCCACCTGCCCATTAGATAAGCGGGATGCTTAAAACACTCCTTGCCCTTTTAGATGGCCCCGCCCAGACCCAGCAACTGCAAGACGATGACGCACGCACCGCGCTCACGGCCCTGCTGATCCGCGTCGCCAAGGAAGACGGCCATTACGCGCCATCGGAAAAGCAGGCGATCAAAGGCATTGTTGGGCAAAGATACAGCCTAGATAGTGCCCAAACCGATACGCTGATGGCAGAGGCGGAGGAATTCGAGGCTCAGGCCGGCGACACGGTCCGCATCACCCGTCTGATCAAAGACGGCGTCCCCTATATCAACCGGGTCGACGTGGTCGAGGCTCTGTGGCAGGTGGTTCTGGCAGATAATCAGCGATCTGACGAAGAAAGCGCGTTTCTGCGCCTTGTTGTCTCTTTGATCGGGGTGACCGATCAAGAAAGTGGCTTGGCCCGCCGGCGCGTCGCGACAGCAGCCGACGGAACCAAGCCCATCCGGTAGGCCCCCCCACAGGGCGTTACCGAATGTCCACGCCCCCACCAGAGGCGTATCTTGTAAAGCGGCAGTTGGGTTACCGCTTAGATCCTTCGGAGGGAAGGAAACTCATTTCTATGGTGCAGGCTATTCCCGAATATGTGTAAGTAATTAAATCAGTTGAACTCACGTCACTCAAAGACTTTGCCCAGTAATAGGAAGCCTTAGGATCACGAATACTATATCTTGTTTTTGAAAGTTCACCCATATTACACAAAACCGAGACTTACCTACTCAAATTTACTAGACACCACCTTCATGGGCCATGAACTGATTCCGGTCAACATATTTTGCCACATTTCTGACATGATTACGGCAGGTGGTGCAGGCGGTCGTTGCGCATAAGCCACAGACCGCCCCATTGCGAGACGCTTTTCTTACATATCAACCCAAAAGCGCCGCGCAAGACGCTGTTAATTCACAATATTTCTGCGTGAAACGGTCACATTTCAGGTGGCATCCATTCACAGATTCTGGGCGGAGAATGTATCGCATTGCTCGATATTGCCGGTTTGGTAGCCGGTGGCGAACCACCGCATGCGCTGCTCGGACGTGCCATGGGTAAACGTGTGGGGCATCGGTCTGCGCCCGGCGGCCCTTTGCAATGTATCATCACCAATTTGCTTGGCCGCATTGACGGCCTCTTGCAGATCACCTTGATCGATGGTGCCAAGCTGCGATTGCGCCGCACGCGCCCACACACCTGAGAAACAATCGGCCTGCAATTCAATCATGACCGACACGCGGTTGCTCTCGACCTCGGACATGCGACTACGGGCCTGATTTGCCTTGCCCAAGATGCCCAGCTCATTTTGTACGTGATGGGCAATCTCATGAGCCACAACATAAGCCGCCGCAAAATCGCCAGAGGCACCAAATTTGCGCTGCATGGTGGTGAAAAACGCCGTGTCCAAATAGGCCTTCTTATCCGCAGGACAATAAAACGGACCGGTCGCCCCGGACGCGCCACCACAAGGGCTTTGGGTCGCCTGCGAAAACAGCACCAAAGTGGTCGGATTGTAGCGTCGGCCCAATTGGGACGCGAAAATATCGCTCCAAATGACTTCCGTGTCATTGAGCACAACCGACACGAACTGCCCGGCCGCCTTTTCCTGCTCGCTCAACTCGCCGGTTTGCACCGCCGTTTGCGTGCCACCGCCGCTCAAACCGCCCACAAGCCCGGACACATCCATGCCGGTGAAATAGCCAATGGCCAAAACCGCAAGCATGCCCAAAATGCCAATACCACCGGCGGTCTTGCCGCCTGACCGGCGACGATCCTCAATATTCCGGCTTTGCTTGCGCCCACGCCACTTCATAAGTGTTCTCCCTGCATCTTTATGCCTCTTTAGAATGCCACGGCCTTGACTGGAAGTTCAACACACTTCATGCGTGCCGAAGTTACGTTGCGTGAGGATGGGATGATGAAGTATTTGCGTGCACTGTATGATTGGACCCTGTCTTTGGCAGAGACCCGCTATGCCCTTGTGGCCCTTGCGATTGTGTCTTTTGCCGAAAGCTCCTTCTTTCCAATCCCACCCGATGTGCTTTTGATCCCGCTGATTCTGGCGGCGCGTGATCGTGCCTTCCATATCGCAGCCCTGTGCACTGTCGCCTCTGTAGCAGGTGGCGGCTTTGGTTATTGGATTGGCGCCAACCTGTTCGAGACCATCGGCCAGCCGATCTTCGATTTTTACGGAAAAGCCGATTATGTCGAGAGCTTCAAAGAGAAGTTTAACGACAAGGGCGCATGGGCGGTTCTGTTCGCCGGGGTCACCCCCTTCCCCTATAAAGTCATCACGATAACGTCAGGTGCAACCGGTCTGGATTTCTGGGTATTCATGATTTCATCGGTCGTGGCCCGCGCCTTGCGGTTCTTCTTGGTCGCCTTCCTGCTGTGGAAGTTCGGCCCCCCCATCCGGGCCTTTATCGAAGAGAAATTCGGCCTCGTGGCCACGGTTGCAATCGCCCTGCTATTCGGAGGCTTCTTGTTGGTCGGCTACCTATGAACAAAACAATGATCGGGGCGGCCCTTCTGGGCTCCGCCGGGTTGTTGCTGGGTGCGTTTGCCTTCCAATATCTAGGCGGCCTTGCGCCGTGCAAAATGTGTATCTGGCAGCGCTGGCCCCACGGGCTTGTGATTGTCATCGGACTGGCCGCGTATCTGACCGAAAACCGCATGCTGGCCATAATTGCAGGGCTTGTTGTGCTGATCGGCGCCGCCATCGGCTTTTATCACGCAGGGGTCGAACAGGCATGGTGGGAGGGTCCGTCAACCTGCACATCGGGCTCCATTCAAGGCCTGACCACCGAACAGTTGATGGAACAAATCCTCAATGCGCCATTGGTGCGCTGTGACGAAATCGCGTGGTCGATGCTGGGCCTGTCCATGGCCGCATGGAACGGCGTGATCTCACTGGGTCTGGCCGCATTATGGTGGCTGGGCGCACGCCGCACCTGACGCGCACACACGGCCCAGCACCCTTGCCGCAAGCGCCGTAAAGTAACCCTTGACACAGCGCGCCCGTCACCGCATTTTTCGAAAATTACCCGCTGGGAGAAGTCGCCGACACGGCGGTGCCGAAGGAGCAAACGCGCCCCGGAAACTCTCAGGCAAAAGGACCAACGGGTAGGCACAGATCTGAAGAGAGGCGCCACATGCGCCCGCCGAAGGGATAGCGATCTCAGGCAAAAGGACAGATGGGGCGTCATCGACCGAACTTTTCGGTCGAGATGAAGGACGCCCTTTTGACCGATCTTAAACGCACCCCGCTTTTTGATTTGCATACCACACTGGGGGCAAAAATTGTGCCCTTTGCAGGCTATGAGATGCCCGTGCAATACGCCGATGGCGTGATGAAAGAACATCTTTGGACCCGGACAAATGCCGGACTGTTTGATGTCTCTCATATGGGTCAAATTGCCATCCATGCCCGGTCCGGCACGGTTCAAGACGCCGCCCGCGCGTTGGAGCGGCTGATGCCGGTGGATGTGATCGGCTTGGCCCAAGACCGCCAGCGCTACGGGTTTTTCACGAATGCACAGGGCGGCATCTTGGACGATCTGATGTTCGTCAATCGCGGCGATCACCTGCTCCTTGTGGTCAACGCTGCGCGCAAGGCGGACGACCTGACGCATCTTCGGGATAATCTGGACGACTGCACGGTCACTCCGCTGACAGACCGCGCATTGATCGCATTGCAAGGGCCCAAAGCGGTCGATGTGCTGGACCTGCACCAAATGGCGTTCATGGATGTGGCCGATCATGTGATCGCGGGCATCCCCTGCACGGTTTCGCGATCCGGTTACACCGGCGAGGACGGATTTGAAATATCATGCCCCGCCGACCGCGCAGCAGAGCTGGCCCAACATATGCTGGACCATGACGCGGTTCGACCAATTGGCCTCGGCGCCCGTGACAGTCTGCGGCTGGAGGCCGGACTTTGCCTTTACGGCCACGACATCACCACCACCACCACCCCCGTCGAGGCGGGCCTCACATGGGCGATCCAGAAAGCCCGCCGCCAAGACGCGCGCAAAGGCGGCTTTCCGGGGGCCGACATCATCTTGGACCAAATCAACACCACCGCACCACGAACACGCGTGGGATTGCTGCCCCAAGGACGTGCGCCCATGCGTGAGGGCACCTTGCTTTTCGAAACCCCAACCGGGGATACCCAAATCGGTGCCATCACCTCCGGCGGGTTCGGCCCCAGCGTTCAAGCGCCGATCTCCATGGGCTATGTCGGAACCGAACATGCCACCACCGGCACCACAATTTTCGCAGATATTCGCGGCAAACGCCTGCCCGCGACTGTCACAAAACTCCCCTTCATTACCCCAAACTACAAGCGCTAGGAGACATCATGAAATACACCGAAGAACACGAATGGCTGGATGAGGAAGACGGTATCGTCACCGTTGGCATTACCGACCACGCGCAAGAGCAACTGGGCGATCTGGTCTTTGTGGAACTGCCCGATATCGGCACCGAAGTGAGCAAAGACGACGAGGTTGTGGTCATCGAGAGCGTCAAGGCCGCCTCTGAGATCCTTTCCCCGATTGACGGCGAGATCATCGAAGTGAACGAGGAGTTGATCGAAAACCCGACCCTGATCAACGAAGACCCCACCGGCAAGGGCTGGTTCTTCAAAATCCGCGCCGATGATCTTTCTGATATGGACGATATGCTCGACGAGGCCGCCTACAAAGCCCTGATTGCCTAAGGAAAAGCCATGACTTTCACGCCCACCGATTACCTGCCCTATGATTTTGCCAACCGCCGCCATATTGGCCCGTCCTTGGCTGAGATGGAGGACATGCTGGCCGTCCTGGGCGTGAAAGACCTTGATGAGCTGATCGACCAAACCATCCCGCTCGATCTGCGCCAGAGCGTGCCGCTTGA
This sequence comes from uncultured Paracoccaceae bacterium, assembly GCA_937920555.1. Lineage (GTDB taxonomy): Bacteria > Pseudomonadota > Alphaproteobacteria > Rhodobacterales > Rhodobacteraceae > CAKZTM01. Next base: position 5,546 of record CAKZTM010000020.1, read on the forward strand.
TTTCGGCAAGCCTATGTCTGAGCGCGACATGCTCCATCACATGCGCCAGATTGCCGACCAGAACATGGTGATGACCAGTCTGATCGGGCAAGGGTTTTACGGCACCATGACCCCGCCCGCGATCCAGCGCAACATCCTTGAAAACCCCGCTTGGTACACCGCCTACACGCCCTATCAGCCGGAAATCTCCCAAGGGCGGTTAGAAGCGCTTTTGAACTTTCAGACCATGATTACCGACCTGACGGGATTGGAGGTCGCAAATGCATCGCTCTTGGATGAAGCCTCGGCGGCGGCAGAGGCGATGACCATGGCGCAAAAAGTCTCTAAATCCAAAGCCACCGCGTTTTTCGTCGATGAAGACTGCCACCCGCAAAACATCGCCGTGATGAAAACCCGCGCGACCCCTTTGGGGATAAAGATCATCGTCGGCGACCGGGAGGCATTTGACCCCGAACAGGTCTTCGGCGCGATCTTCCAATATCCCGGCACTTACGGCCATGTGCATGATTTTTCCGACGCCATCGCGCGGCTGCACGCCCATAATGCCATCGCGGTGATGATCGCCGATCCGCTGGCCCTGACACTGCTCAAAGCCCCTGGCGAGATGGGGGCGGATATCGCCGTGGGCAACACCCAGCGCTTTGGCGTGCCCGAAGGTTTTGGCGGGCCCCATGCGGCCTATATGTCTTGCCGCGACGCCTATAAACGCTCCATGCCGGGGCGTTTGGTGGGGGTGTCGATCGATGCGCGCGGCAACAAAGCCTACCGGCTGTCCTTGCAAACCCGCGAGCAGCATATCCGCCGCGAAAAAGCCACCTCCAATGTCTGCACCGCCCAAGCACTTCTGGCCGTCATGGCCTCCATGTACGCGGTGTTTCACGGGCCGGAGGGCCTCAAAGCCATAGCGCAGCGCATCCACCGCAAGGCGGTCCGGCTCGCCAAGGGATTGGAAGCCGCAGGCTTTGCCGTCGAGCCTGAGGCGTTTTTCGACACGATCACCGTCGATGTGGGCCCTTTGCAAAAGACGGTTATGGACGCGGCCGTTCAAGAAGGCATCAACCTGCGGCGGGTGGGAACCCGCAAAATCGGCCTCTCCATCGATGAGCTGTCCACCCCCGAAACCGTAGAGGCAGTCTGGCGCGCCTTTGGCATCGACAAGCGCGACGATGATTTCACCCCTGACTATCGCCTGCCCGACGCGATCATCCGCACCAGCGCCTATCTGACCCACCCGGTGTTTCACATGAACCGCGCGGAGCAGGAAATGACCCGCTATATGCGCCGCCTCTCGGACCGTGATTTAGCCCTTGATCGCGCGATGATCCCCTTGGGCTCTTGCACCATGAAGCTCAATTCAGCCGCTGAAATGATGCCGATCACATGGCCGGAGTTTTCCCATATCCACCCGTTTGCCCCCTGTGCGCAAACCAAAGGCTACCAAGCCATGCTGGATGATCTGGGCGCGAAACTGTGCACGATTACCGGTTATGACGCCATGTCCATGCAGCCCAATTCCGGCGCGCAGGGCGAATATGCAGGCCTGCTCAGCATCAAGGGTTATCACGACGCCAATAGCGACACGGGCCGCAATATTTGCCTGATCCCGGTTAGCGCACATGGGACCAATCCGGCCTCCGCCCAGATGGTTGGCTATAAGGTGGTGGTGGTGAAATCCGCAGAAAACGGCGATATCGATCTGGAGGATTTTCGCGCCAAGGCAGAAGCCGCAGGCGACAATCTGGCCGCGTGCATGATCACCTATCCCTCCACCCACGGTGTGTTTGAAACCACCGTGCGCGACGTGTGCAAGATCACCCATGACCACGGGGGCCAAGTCTATATCGACGGGGCCAATATGAACGCCATGGTCGGCCTTGTGCGCCCCGGCGATATCGGCGGCGATGTGAGCCATCTCAACCTGCACAAGACCTTCTGCATCCCCCATGGCGGTGGTGGTCCGGGCATGGGCCCAATTGGTGTCAAAGCGCATCTCGAACCCCACCTGCCAAGCATCCCACAACTTGATGACACAGGCGCGGTTGCCGCCACGCCCTTTGGTTCCGCCTCCATCCTGCCGATAAGCTGGGCCTATATCCTGATGATGGGCGGCGCTGGCCTGACCCAAGCCACCCGCGTGGCAATCCTGTCGGCAAACTATATCGCCGCCCGCCTCAAAGGCAGCTACGACATTCTTTATACCAACGATCAGGGGCGTATTGCCCATGAGTGCATCCTCGACACAAGGCCGCTGAACGACACCGCCCATGTCAGCGTTGATGACATCGCCAAGCGCCTTATCGATTGCGGGTTTCATGCCCCAACCATGAGCTGGCCAGTGGCGGGCACGCTGATGATTGAGCCCACGGAATCGGAGACCAAGGCCGAGCTGGACCGGTTCATCGACGCGATGCTGGCGATCCGCCAAGAAGCGCAGGATATCGAGGATGGCAAGATCGATCCTCAGAACAACCCCTTGAAACGTGCGCCCCATACGGTGGAGGATTTGGTGGGCGACTGGGACCGGCCTTACAGCCGCGAGCAAGGTTGCTATCCGCCTGGCGCGTTCCGGGTCGACAAATACTGGGCGCCGGTCAACCGCATTGACAATGCGTATGGGGACCGCAACCTCGTGTGCACCTGCCCGCCGCTCGAGGATTACGCAACGGCGGCACAATAGCCGCCTCGCGCGCATCGGCATCACCGCAAAGAGTGGCCAAATGACCGACCATCCCACCTGCCCTTTGTGCCTCAGGCCCATTCCGCCGGAGGCCAAGCAATCGGTCCATCATCTGATCCCAAAACTCAAGGGCGGCAAGCATGGGCCGACCGCGCTCTTACACCAGATTTGCCACAATGAAATCCATGCGACCCTGACCGAGGCTGAGTTGGCCAAAGAGTTCAACACGGCCGACGCGCTCCGCACTCATCCGCGACTTGCCAAGTTCATCACGTGGATTGAGAGAAAGCCGCCGACCTTCCACAGCCGCACATCAGGCGGACGGCGCAAGCGTTAGGTAACCGCGGCCAATGCCTCGGGCAGCACGGTTGCCAGCACGTCCATATCCGCAGGTTTGCCCGCTGAGATGCGAATGCAGCGATCTTGGGGGGCCACAAAAGGCATGCGCACGAACACACCGCGCTCCACCAAAGCCGCCAAAACGGCACGCGCATGATCGCCGTCCCGCCCACAATCGAGTGTCACGAAATTTGTGGCCGACGCCAAAGGCACCAACCCGTTGTTGCGCGCAATCTCACCAATGCGCGTGCGTGAGGCCGCCACCTGCGCCAATACCTCCGCCAAATAGGACTGATCGTCCAAAGCTGCCATAGCACCTGCGACCGACACCCGCGACATGCCAAAATGGTTGCGGATCTTGTCAAACGCGCGGGCCAAATGGGCGTGCGCAATAGCATAACCAACCCGCGCACCCGCCATGCCGTAAGCCTTGGAGAACGTGCGAAACCGGATCACATTGGGACGCAAGACATCCAATGCCGCGGTCTCAGGGGCGAAATCACTATAGGCCTCATCAAGAACCAAAAGCGTCCCGCCCGGAACCCTGTCCATCATACGCTCCATGACCGCCGCCGGATGCACGCTGCCCATCGGGTTGTCGGGATTGGCGATATAGATCAGCCGCGCCCCATCACCCGCCGCCAACAACGCGTCCGGGTCCTCAAAGTCACCGCTGTAAGGCACCTTAACCAGATCGCCGCCATAACCGGCCACATGGAAATTGAACGTGGGATAAGCCCCGTCCGATGTCACCACCTTCACGCCGGGGGCCACATATAGGCGGCACAAATACCCCAAAAGCCCATCAATACCTTCACCTACGACGATATTGTCCGGCGCCACACCATGATGGGCAGCAAGCGCCTCTTTCAAATCGAAATTCTCCGGATCGGCATACATCCATGCATCGCGCGCCGCGCGCGCCATAGCCTCAATGGCCAACGGAGATGGCCCAAAAACACTCTCATTGGCGCCAAGACGTGCCTGAAAGGCCTTTCCTTTCGCACGCTCTTGCGTCTCTGGTCCAACAAATGGAACTGATGAGGGCAACCCCTCTGCCAATGGTGTTTGTGGCGGAAAATTCATGATCAGACACTCCCTAGGAAGTGCTTGTTGCCATGGCTTTCCCTTGAATTACAAGCGGAACCAACACGCCTGCAATCCCCGCAGTTTATTCGGTCAGATCAACTTCGGCCGCTTCTGCAGCCGTCTCAATGCCACCGCTTGCAGACGGATCAGCTGCATTATTATTCTGATCAATCAATCGCGGCTGCTCGGCAGGCGCATCATAAGGCTCGGCCGGTTCAGGCATCGCAGATAAGGCCCATTGCTTCTCGACCGGTTCAATGTCACCAGCCCCGTCGCCCATATTGGCCTTCACATCCGCTGCAATCTTTGCCAGCTCGGAGACAGACTCCAAATCAGCCTGCGGGCTCGCCCCGCCATCCGCATCCGCCTCAACAGGTTCCGCATTGCGAAGGGCCATGGTCTTGGCGAATTTGTCAGGACCAAACACCGGATATTCAGGCATGTCCGTACTCATCGCCTGCTCTTTGTGAAAATCGACCACAACCGCAGGCGCAGTGGTCGGTGTCGCCTGTACCGCATCGCGACGTTCGGTCCGTTCCGCATCAGCGGGCGGGGCCGCATTCGCCCATTGTTTGAGATCGGCTACCTTCGCCGCAATGGCCTTGTCAGATGGGGTCTCTAAAGACGGACTTGCTCCAGTTTGAGCCTGCGAGGTCGCCCCCGCCAACGCACTAACAATCGCTGAAGACATAAAAGCGTCCTCCTACTCAAAGTTACACAATCTGCCGGCACACACCCGACAGGCCTCTCGCGAGGTATTAATAAAATGCAACCAACACATTACAAAAGTGTTAAGCCCGCCGGGTTTGTAGAGACTTGGTTAACACCCGGTCATAACACTTGGGCGAAATCCGGCACCATTCAGGCGCGATTACAGCACCGGATTTGCCTATCCCAACTCCGCCAAACGCTCCAAGGCCGCATTTAACTTGGCCAGTTCCGTTTCTGTCTCTTCAAGACGGGCTCGTTGGTCCGAAACCACATCCTCCGGCGCATTTGCCAGAAACTTTTCGTTATTCAATTTGCCTTTAAGACCGCCCGCCTCTTTCGATAACTTTCCTAACACTTTGTCCAAGCGGGCCTTTTCCGCGCCCACATCAACCACATCCGCCAAGGGCAGGCAAAACGCGCCCCCCTGCACAGGAAGTGTGACCGACCCTTTGGGCGCTTGGCTTGCGACCTCAAACTCCGAGACCCGTGCCAATCTGGCAATCAACGCCCGGTTTCGGTCCAAACGCCCAAGGGCCACATCATCCAGCCCCAGCTCAACCAGCGGCAATTTGGCGCCCGCATTCACGTTCAACTCCGCCCGCGCCGAACGGATGCTTTCAATCAGCCCCACAACCCATGACATCTCCGCATCGGCCTCGGCATCCGCCAACGCGCCGTATTCGGGCCAATCTGTGTGCACCAGCATCTTTTCGCGCGGTGCCAAATCGCCCCACAGCTTTTCCGTCACATAAGGCATGATCGGGTGCAGCAGGATCAGACATTGATCGATCGCCCAAGCCATGGTCCCCCGCGTCTCCGCCACAATCGCCGGATCATCTGATTGCAAAAGCGGTTTTGAAAACTCCACATACCAATCGCACACGACACCCCAGGTGTGGGCATAAAGCGCCAAAGCGGCCTCGTTAAACCGGTATTCCGACAACGCCTTGTCAACGCGCGCACCAACCCGCGAGGTCTCCCCGATGATCCATTTGTTCACCGTCTGGGTCGCGTCCGGCACGCCGTGGGTGCGATGCGCATGACATACGTTCATCTCCGCAAACCGCGCCGCATTCCAGAGCTTGGTGCCAAAGTTCCGGTTCCCCTTCACCCGCTCGCGGGAGAGCTTCAGGGTGCCTCCAAGAGCCGCCATCGACGTCATGGTGAAGCGCAGCGCATCAGCCCCGAACTCATCAACCATATCCAAAGGATCAATGACATTGCCGATGGATTTGGACATCTTGATGCCCTTCTCATCGCGCACCAGCGCGTGCAGATAGATGGTGTCAAACGGGATCTGTTTGACCACCTCAAGCTGCATCATCATCATCCGCGCGACCCAGAAAAACAGAATATCAAAGCCGGTGACAAGCGTAGATGTCGGAAAATATTTCTTCAATTCCGGGGTGTTATCGGGCCAACCTAAAGTACCAATCGGCCAGAGACCGGAGGAAAACCATGTGTCGAGCACGTCTGGGTCGCGACTTAACATCGCTTTACGGGTCACCTGGTTTTCCAAATTTCCGAAGTTGTTTATTCCCGCGTTCGCCGGAGCACGCTCACCTATTTGTGCCGCTCCTCCAGACGAGCCAATAAACTCTATCTCGGTGTCTTCCCCGTAGTATTGTTTTGCAAGCGCAATGACTTTTTCTTCACTCTCAGCACAGAATTGTTTTTGAGGATTGTTGGTTGGAATTCCATCCTCACCGATAGACATACCATACCACACCGGAATCTGATGCCCCCACCACAATTGCCGCGAAATACACCAAGGCTCAATATTCTCAAGCCAATGATAATAAACCTTTTTATCCCGCTCAGGCAGAATCTGAACCGTCCCGTCCTTGACCGCCTCAAGGGCCGGTTTTGCCAGCGTCTCCGCTTCCACATCCCACTGATCGGTCAGCATCGGCTCAATGATCACCTTGGAGCGATCCCCAAAAGGCTGCATGATCGGCTTATTCTCAACCATCGGGATCATCTCAGGCTGATCGCCCTCAGGATCGTACTTCGGGTTCAACTGCATGACAGCCAGCCCCTCCGACGTGATCTGATCCACCACCAGTTTGCGCGCCTCAAAGCGATCCAAGCCCCGCAAGTCATCGGGGATCAGGTTTAAGGCATCCACAGAAGCCTCTGTAAACGCTCCCCCATTCGCAATCGCCTGCGCCTCAGCCGCGGCCTCCCCATAAGGCGCCCCGTCGTCGCGCATATGCCCTTTGGTGTCCATCAAACGGTACATGGGGATGCCACCCCGCTTGGCCACCTGATAGTCATTAAAGTCATGGGCCCCGGTAATTTTCACCGCACCCGACCCGAAATTCATGTCCGGATACTCATCGGTAATGATCGGGATCAGACGCCGATGCTCTTTCGGCCCAACAGGTATCTCACAGAGCTTGCCGACAATCGGCGCATAGCGCGCGTCATCAGGATGAACCGCAACCGCCCCGTCGCCCAACATCGTCTCAGGCCGCGTGGTCGCAATGGAAATATAGTCACGAACCTGGCGAAAGGTCACGTTCCCGTCTTCGTCTTTCTCCAAATACTCATAAGTCTCGCCGCCCGCCAAAGGGTACTTGAAATGCCACATGTGACCGGGCTTCTCAATATTCTCCACCTCAAGATCAGAGATCGCCGTCTCGAAATGCGGGTCCCAATTGACCAGCCGTTTGCCGCGATAAATCAGCCCTTTGTTGTAAAGATCGACAAAAACCTTGAGCACGGCGTCGTGGAAATTCCCTTGCGTGCTGTCTGGCGCGCCCGGCGCACCCGACATGGTGAACGCCTCCCGGTCCCAATCGCACGAACACCCGAGCCGCTTGAGCTGGTTGATAATCTGCCCGCCAGAGGTCTCTTTCCACTCCCAGACTTTTTCCAAAAACTTCTCGCGCCCCATCTCGCGACGGCCCTCATTGCCCGCGGCGGCAAGCTGCTTTTCAACCACCAACTGGGTCGCAATACCCGCATGATCCGTGCCGGGCTGCCAGAGCGTGTCAAAGCCGCGCATCCGGTGCCAGCGCACCAGAATATCCTGCAACGTGTTGTTGAACGCATGCCCCACATGAAGCGCACCGGTCACATTGGGCGGTGGGATCATGACGCAAAATGTCTCGTCCCGGCTCGCATTGGCACCGGCCTTGAAGGCGCCAATCTCCTGCCACGCTGAAAAAATCTCCGCCTCAGCCGAGCTTGCATCAAAGGTTTTGTCCATCGCCATCGAGAATACCGCCGTTACACCTGAAATTTCGTCGAGGTTTACCCAAAGCGCGGCCCAAGGGAAAGGCCAAGCTGTTGAAGCAAATTGTAGATATTCAAATGTTCAACACTCAGACTTTGTTAATAGGTATTGCCCCATCTTAATGTCTGTAAAGAGTGATTGTTTTTTGTGGGGTCTGTTATGCAGTACAAAGGTATGTCCTTTGAACTTTTGTCCAATATCTCGTCCACCGTAATACCAGATGCGTTTCAAGTGATCTGGGGGGATTACATCCTGGATGCGCGCACCACCAAAGCCTCCCGATTGAAGCATTTCGCCGAAGAATTTGAGCTTTGGGGCGACATGCGCGGCAATTTGGGCCCGAATTCAGATGCCAATTTGATCATGGGTCATGACCACGACCAAAAGATCCGCGGCACGAACGCAAACGACTTCATTTTCGGCAAAGACGGCGATGACCGCTTGATGGGCGGCGATGGCAATGACTTTTTGGTGGCCGGACATGGCAATGACCACATCAACTTGGGCGACGGGTTTTTCAACCGCGCCAAAGCAGGAGATGGCAATGACATGGTTCTGGGCGGCGACGGTATGGACTGGGCTCACGGCAATTCCGGCAACGATGTGCTGCGGCTGAAATCCGGCGATGACAAAGGATATGGCGGCGATGGCCACGACCTGCTCTTTGGCGGGACCGGCCGCGACTGGCTGCAAGGGGCCAAGGGCCGCGACACGCTCAATGGCGGTGCCGGGCGCGACACATTGCACGGTGGCGCTGGCAATGATCTGATCGAGGACCGCAAGGGCCGCGACTGGCTCGATGGCGGGTCGGGCAATGACACGCTGATCTCGCGCTCGGATGCAGGCACGCCGGACATGAAGCTGGAAGACGTGGATATCGCGCAGATTGATTTTGACAAATGGAGCGACCGTTTGACCGGTGGATCGGGCGCTGATGAATTTCACTTCATCTTTGAAATGAACACAAGTGCCGCAGTGGCAGGCCGTAACCTCAACGCCGACGGCTCGGTCAATTGGATGATGGTGATGCGCGAAAACGCCACCCCCCACGCCCATTGGGTCGATTGGGGCGGCACTGACCGGATCGAGGATTTCAATGCCGCCGAAGGCGATACAATCCTCATTGAGGGTCACACGGTCAATATCGCCGCACTTGACCGCATCGATCTTGATGGCGACGGCACGCTGGAATCGACCCTGATCACCGTGTTCTCCGATCAAACCGCACAAATGGCGATGATGGGTATGAGCGGCATGCCCATGGCCCATGACCACGACCTTTTGGGCTTTATCGTGGTCGAGAACGCCCTGATCGATGCCTCCGATATCACCCTTGACGCAGGCTCCATGGAGGCCCGCTTCGACTTTATCTAGACCAGTATCGTTTTGCCGCCATTGCCTATGGACCTCTGCCTAAAAGCCTCTATCGTTTCGGTAAATCTGAATCGATAGACCTAGAGGTGCGACATGTCCAAGTTCGGTGTTTCTCAAAGCGTGCTGAGAAAAGAAGACCAGCGGTTCACCACCGGTTTGGGGGACTATATCGATGATAATGCGCCCGAAGGGGCGAAATATATGGTGCTGTTTCGCGCCCCCGTGGCCCATGCGAAAATCACCACGCTTGATGTCACAGATGCACGTGCAGCCGACGGGGTGGCGCTGGTCCTGACCGCCCAGGACCTCGAAGACACCATGACCAACGCCCTGCCCTATTCCGCGCTCGAAGAGAGCGAAGTGACCAAAGGCGTGTCGCTGCACTCCAGCAGTTCCACCGCGACCCGCCCGATCCTTGCCAAGGACCGCGTGCGGTTTTTGGGCGAGCCGATCGCGGCTATCATCGCCGACACCAAAGCGCAGGCCGTTGATGCGGCCGAACTGATCGAGTTCGACTATGAAGAGCTTGATACCCACATAAATCTGGAACTGGGCGGCGCGCAAATTCATGATGACGCGCCAAACAACCTCGTCTTTGACTGGAGCTATGGCGACCAGAACAAGACCGCCGCAAATTTCAAAGCCGCCGCCCATACGGTGGATATGGACATTATCGACAACCGGGTGATTGCCAATCCGATTGAGCCGCGCGGGTGCTTTGCGCAGTGGTCCGGCGACCGGCTGCATCTGGCCTTTAACGGACAAGGCGTTTGGGGGATGAAAGACCTGCTCTCGGAACGCCTTGGACTTGATCCATCAAAGGTACGCGTGACCAACCCGGATGTGGGCGGCGGGTTTGGCATGAAAGCCTTCCCCTACCCCGAATATTTCACAGCCGCTTTGGCGGCCCGGAAACTGGGCGGCGCGGTGCGCTGGATGGCCGATCGCTCCGAGAGCATGATCACCGATAATGGCGGGCGCGATCTGGTCACCAAGGCCGAAGCGGCCTTCGATGCTGATTACAAACTCACCGGCCTGCGGATATATTCGCTGGCCAATATGGGGGCTTACTGCTCAGGCTATGCGCAGTTCATTCAGACCGAACTGGCGCTCAAAGTGCTGACCGGCGTTTACGACATTCAGGATGTGTTTTTCCACGTTCAGGGCCTTTACACCAATACCACCCAAATCGATGCCTATCGCGGTGCGGGCCGTCCAGAGGCGATCTATGTCATGGAGCGGTTGATGGATTATGCCGCACGCGCCCTTGGCCAAGACCCGATAGAGCTTAAACGCCGCAACTTTATCACCGCCTCCCAGATGCCCTATGTCTCCGCGTCGCAAGAAACCTATGATGTGGGCGATTTTGACAAAGTGCTTAACCGCGCGCTCAAAGAGGCGGATGTGGCCGGGTTCGAGGCCCGCAAGGCCGCCTCTGCCGCCACAGGCAAGCTGCGCGGCTTGGGCCTGTCCTATTATATCGAAAGCATTTTGGGCGATCAGTCCGAGACCACGAAAATCGAGTTCGCCGAGGACGGACAGGTGAACCTTTACGTGGGCACCCAATCCAACGGCCAGGGCCATGAGACGGTGTTTGCCCAAATTCTCAATGAACGCGCAGGCATCCCGTTTGATAAAGTGCGCTTCATTCAAGGCGACAGCGATCTGATCGCCAAAGGCGGCGGCACAGGCGGGTCGCGGTCCGTGACCATGCAAGGCAATTCGATCAATGCGGCCTCTGATGCGATGATCGCCAAATACCGACCGCTGGCCGAAGAGGAACTGGAAGCCGCCGCCGCTGACATCACGTTTGAAGACGGCGCTTTCACGGTCGCAGGCACGGATAAAAGGGTTGATCTGATCAAATTGTCGGAGACCGCGCGCAAAAAAGGCATGCATGATCTGCTGGTCACAGAGCTGGAAAATACGGTGCCCGAGCGCTCCTTTCCCAATGGCGCGCATTTTGCGGAAGTGGAAATTGACCCCGATACGGGCGTCACCCAATGCGTCAAATATACGGTTGTCGATGATTTTGGCGTCCTGATGAACCCGATGCTCGCCGAAGGACAGGTCCATGGCGGCGTCGCCCAAGGCATCGGTCAGGCGATCACCGAACAGGTTGTCTATGATGACGAAGGGCAGCTTCTGACCGGCTCGTTCATGGATTACGCCATGCCGCGTGCCGACGATGTGCCCAATATGCCGTTTCACGCGGAACTGGTGCCATCGACCGCCAATGACATCGGCATGAAAGGCTGCGGCGAGGCTGGAACCGTCGGCGCGCTGGCCGCTGTGACCAATGCAGCCCTTGATGCGGTCTGGCATTTGGGCGTGCGCCAAGTGGACATGCCGATGACCCCACTGTCCATGTGGCACCGTCTGCAAAGCTCAAAAATCGCCGCACAATAGCACGTTTACGGCTTAGTAATACCTTGGTTGTGCCCCACTTCGGGCGCAATCAGACACCACAAACCCACCATAGTAAGCGTCGTGTTGTGTTAGGATTTGTGTATGCGTGCGATTGTATTTGGCCTTGTGGCCGCTGTTTGCCTGTCTTTTGCCCCCACCGCCCATGCGGCCCCCCATGCGGACGGTCCAGCCACCGCTGTTGACCACACTCCGAGCCTCTCCACGGAGCTGGCGTTTGAAATCCCGCTGGGCAATCTGATCTCGCCGTCCATGCAATGGTCGCACCTGGAACTCGACAGCATCAAAGCCGCAGGGCTGAATTCCGGCACCCCCTATGCCTCCAGCGCTGATATGATGGTCAAATCCGATCTGATCCGCTCATTCAACGTCGCACAAATCGAACGTCCCGCCCCCGCCCGCAATCCCCACTACCGATATCTCAACGGGCTTTTGATGCTGGCCGCTGGCCTGACCATGTGGGTCGGCCTGTCCATGCAACGCCGGTATTAACGCGCAAACACGCAAAATTTGCCCCCCGAAAAGGCGTGACGAAAGAGCGACTGTGTCAACAGATCGCTAAATTGTCAGTCGGCGTGGCTTGTCGCAATGCGCGCCAGAGCGCTACAACCGATCCATGCCTTATGCTTCACCCGCACGCCCAAGCCGGCGCCACATCTACATCATCGACGGCACGCTCAGCCGTATCGAAGATGGTGACGAGACCAATGCGGGTCTGCTTTACAAACTTCTGTCCGAAGGCGGCGCCCAAGCCCAGCAAACCGTCGGATACCACCCCGGCGTTCAGGCCGAGGGCCTCCTGAAATGGCTTAACATCGCCGCAGGCATTGGCATCAACAGATCAATCATGGCCGGATATGCAACGCTCAGCAGCCGCTACCGACCCGGCGATAGCATCATGCTCTTTGGCTATTCGCGCGGCGCTTACGCGGTCCGCTCCCTTGCGGGGCTGATTGGCCGGATTGGAATGCTCCGCGCGGAAGAGGCCACAGAACGCCGCGTGGCCCGCGTTTTTCGCTACTACGAAGCCACCAAAACATCACCCGCCGCCAAGGATTTTTGCGACGCCTATTGCCACTCAAATGTGAATATCGAAGTGCTGGGCGTTTGGGATACGGTCAAAGCTCTTGGACTGCCCTACCCGATCCTCAACCGTCTGGCCCCCATGGCCACCGAGTTTCATGACCACTCCCTGCTCAACAATACCCGAAATGCCTTCCAAGCGCTGGCACTGGACGAGAACCGTACCTCCTATGCACCGCTGCCGTGGCGCATCAAGAAAAACTACAAAGGCCATGTGGAGCAAATGTGGTTTGCAGGCGCCCATGCGGATGTGGGCGGTCAGGTCTGGCAACGCCCGCAATCGCGCGGCCTGTCCAACATTCCCCTGATTTGGATGCTCGAACGGGCCGAGGCCTGCGGATTGAAACTGCCCGACGGATGGCGCGACGAATTCCCGCAAAACCCGCTGGCCCCCATGTATGGAGCCTACCGCGGCAAAGGAAAACTCTTTATCGGCCGCGCCCCGCGCACCGTTGGCCTGTGCTCCAGCGAGGACGTCCACCACACCGTCCACGAGCGCATCAGCCGCAAACGCCGCTATAAGCCCCGCGCGATCTTGGATGGCGCTAAAAAATCAGAGGAAACAGGATCGCCGGAACACTTTCCAGCAGAGCTGCAAACAGAATAAGCCCCTTGGCAAAATAGCCCTCGAACCTGCGCCACAGCAAGATCAACAGCCCGATACAAATCACTCCCTCAATGGGCCCGACAATGTGGCCAAAGTGATGCTTGTCCCAATAACTGACCGGGCTTTCGAAAATCCAGTCGGAGAATGGCCAAAAATGCGCCCGCCCGTCATCATGATGGAGCGGAAAATCCAACAGCAGATGCATCAGACCCGAGCCCGCAAAAGCGATCATCACAGGCGAACGAATGAGCAAGGCAACGATCAGCCCCGCACTCCATAAAGGCACCGAATTGTCGACCGCGAAGACACTTTGCCAATAGGGGCTGAAATACTGCTCCCCGAAAATCTGGTCAAAGCTCATGCCGCGCACACGCGAATTCCAGAACACCATGAAATATAGCGAAAAATCCGGCACCAACGCACCGACAAGTGCGGCAATGTTGATGCGGGTTGCATCAGGTCTTGCAAACACCGCCGCGCCGAAAATCAGATGTGCCGGTGTGTTCATCGCAACCTCTGGAACTTCATCCCTTTTGAGAGCATAGATATCCCCATGACGATGTCCATCATGATCCAAGGGACCGGCTCGAATGTCGGGAAATCAATGCTTGTGGCCGGGCTGGCCCGTGCGCTGCACAAGCGCGGCCTCAGCGTGGCACCGTTCAAGCCGCAAAACATGTCCAATAATGCAGCCGTCACCTCCGATGGCGGTGAGATCGGGCGCGCGCAGGCACTTCAGGCCTTGGCCTGTCACATCCCGCCCCACACCGATATGAACCCGGTGCTGTTGAAGCCCGAAACCTCTACCGGGTCGCAGGTTATCGTGCAGGGTCAACGGCTGGCCACGGTCAAAGCGGCCGATTACGCGGCCCTCAAGCCCAAGCTGTTGCCGCGCGTTTTGGAAAGCTACAACCGGCTCGCCCAAAGTGCCGATATTGTGCTGGTGGAAGGGGCCGGAAGCCCCGCCGAGATCAACTTGCGCAAGGGTGACATCGCCAATATCGGCTTTGCCGAGGCCGCCCGCGTCCCGATTATCCTTGCAGGCGATATTGATCGGGGCGGTGTGATCGCCCAACTGGTCGGCACCCATGCGGTGCTCCCGAAGACCGACCGTGATCTGATCAAAGGCTTTTTGGTCAATAAATTTCGCGGTGATCCCAGGCTCTTTGAGGGCGGTTACGAGACGATCAAAAACCGCACCCACTGGCGCGGATTGGGGGTCATTCCGTGGTTCGCCCCCGCACATCTGCTGCCCGCAGAGGATAGTGCCGACATCAAAAGCGGTGGCACGGGCGCGTTCAAGATCGTGGTGCCGCAACTGGCCCGCATCGCCAATTTCGACGATCTGGATCCGCTCAAAACCGAAACAGAGCTAGAGGTCGTGATGCTCCCCCCCGGAACCCCAATTCCCGGTGATGCGGACCTGATCATTCTGCCCGGTTCCAAATCCACCACCGGCGACTTGGCCTTCATGCGCGAACAAGGGTGGGACATCGACATTGCCGCCCATGTGCGGCGCGGTGGCCATGTGCTGGGCATTTGCGGCGGCTATCAAATGCTGGGCAAAACCATCTGTGATCCGGGCGGGATCGAAGGGCCGCCGGGCACCGTTGCGGGGCTCGGTCTTTTGGATGTCACCACGACCATGACCCCGCAAAAGACCCTGACCCAAGTGACCGGCACCGCCTTTGAGGATCAAACTCCGGTCAAGGGCTATGAGATCCATATCGGCACAACCACCGGACCGGATTGCCAAAACGGATGGCTGCATGTGGGGGCACAACCGCTCAGCGCGCAAAATGCGCGCGGCACCGTATCGGGCACATATGTGCACGGATTGTTTTCAGGCGATGCGTTTCGCGCCAAGTTCCTCAGGCAATTTGGCTTGGCACCCGCGTCCCGGTCATATGATGCGACCGTTGACGAAACGCTGGACGCGCTCTCGCAACATCTCGAAGATCACTTGGATATCGACGACGTGTTAAAGATCGCAAAAACCGGCGTTTAGCCGCGGTTTTTAAGAGCCGCTTCCACTTCGCGTTGGATGAGCTTGCGCACATTGCGTGTGATCCGGTTGCCCAACTCACCTTGCAATTCCTCGCGCAACATCTCCGATACCAAAGCGCGCAAAGCAACCTCGTCGTGAAACGGCGCGGGCGGGTTTGGCGGCGTGTCGGCATTTGCAGCGACAGGTGCATCCAATTTCAAAGGTGCGGGTGTCGGACCGGGTGCCACTTTCAGCTCCGGCGTCAGCATCAACGTATCGGGCTGCCCTATAGGCATGCGCGCATCTTCACGTTGCGCCGGCTGAAGACGTGCTTTGGCTTCCTCGGAAACCAGCTTTCGGATGGACGCCAATACGTCGTCTACGCCCTGACCTTCATCAGCCACAATCGGATTACTCATTCTGTTCTGCCCTTGCCCACTCTTTCGGCAAGACTATACCAAGGTTCGGTTGCCGTACAACAATCTGTAAGGCAACCGGTGAATTTTCGCTTAAAGCCTAGTTATTCCAACGATCGCTGATCCGGTTGAGCGCTGTGCCCTCGCGGCTGATCGGCTCGCCATTGACCGATTGATAATAAACATTGGGATCATACGCCTCGATGCCCAGCTTCAGATATTGCGGCGTCAAAAGCCCCATGGATGCCACCAGCGTGTAGGCGGCCACATACTCATCGCGCATGGCCGAGGCCAAACCGGATTCCGCATTGAGCACTTCCTGCTCTGCGTCCAACACATCCAGCGTTGTGCGCGCACCCAGCTTCGCTTCTTCCTGAATACCGTCAAACGCCACACGGGCGGCGCGAATTTGCAGACGGCTGGAGCGGATTGAGGCCCGCGCAACCTCCAAATTGGTCCACGAACTCGCAGTGTTTTGCGTCACAATCCGCGCTGCATCCTGCAATTCCGCCTTGCGCCGGTCCAAAACCGAAAACGCCTGCCGGATCAAACTGTCATTGGTGCCACCATCCACCAGCGGCATGCTCCCGCTGAGCGACACCGAACCGGTCACCTGATCATTGCCAAAAACTTGCGTGTTCACGCCGTATGTCACATTAGCGCCCAGGCTCACATTTGGCTTTTTGGCCGCACGCGCCCGCACCACATCCAACTCAGCCGCCTGCACAGTCAATTGCGCAGACCGGATCGATGGATGCTCCTTTGCGGCAATCGCTTGCGCTTGCGCCAGTGTCGCGGGCAGCTTTGGAAGTGCCGGCGGAGGCGCCAAATTCACCGGCGGCTTGCCAACGGCCACAAGATAGGTCTGCTGCGTGCGCTCAAATGATCCGCGATTGGCGGCCAGATTGCTGCGGGCAGATGCAAGACGCGCATCGGCCTGACTAACATCGGTCCGCGTCACCTCGCCAACCTCGAACCGGTCGCGAGCAGCAGCCACCTGCTGCATGATCACACGCACGTTGTTATCGGCCAAAGACACAAACCGGCTGTCGCGGCGCACATCAACATAAGCCGTGATGGCGTTCAACAAAACCGATTGCTCGACCGACACCAGCGATGCCCGCGATGCGGCAACATTGGCCCGCGCCGCCTGAACGGCTGCCTCGGACTGGCCACCATCATACAACAACAGGCTCGCATCAAGCTGCGCACGGAACGTGTCGGTGAAATCGCGAACCGAGTTTGTTCCATCCGAAATCGCCGCCGTACCAGAGGCTGTCAACTGCGGTCTGCGCGACGCTCCGGCCTGCACAACCGCCTCATCGGCAGAGCGCAACGCGGCTTGGTTGATCTTGAGTGTCGGGCTGGTCTGATACGCCGAGATCAGCGCATCCGACAACGTATCTGCCAGAGCCGCCGTTGAAGACAACAACATTCCCGCTGTGCATAAAGCTCCCAGCGTCGCAATAATTTTCCGGTCTCGTTTCATCTCGCCCTGCCTTGGTTATCTCATTAATTAAGATTTTTTTTAGTTTAGCGCCGCGAAAGCCTAGAACTCAAAGGCTTTTTCGCGTTTGAACCCGTCAAGCACCGGTGCTGTTGCATCAAAGGCGCGGCGCCACGTCACAGCACCACCTGACATCCGGCCGATTTTGCACTGCCCGATCGCACCATCCATAAAGATTGCCGCGATCCGACCGTTCTCCTTGAGCTGCGCCAAAAGCCCCTCGGGCACGGTTTCAACCGCCCCTTCGATGACCATCACATCATAAGGCCCGTGCGCCGCCGCCCCGTCCCATAGATCTGCCACCTCAACGACAACATTATCCGCCTCTTGCTCGGCCAGTCTTTGGGTCGCCTCAGATGCCATATCCGCGTCCGGCTCAATGGCGATCACCGCCTCCGACATGCGCCCCAGCAACGCCGCCATATAGCCAAAGCCGCAGCCCACATCCAAAACCATATCGGATTTGGTCGGCGCCAGCGCATCCAACATCTTACCCGTAACACGAGGGTCCAGAACAACCCGCGCACCGCCCAGTGAAATATGCTCACCGGCATATGCCACATTGCGAAATTGCTGCGGCACGAAAGCTTCGCGCGGCACCGTCAACATCGCGTCAATTACAGGATAGCGCGTCACATCAGAGGGCCGGACCTGACAGTCGACCATTGCGATACGGGATTGTAGAAAATTTGTCATATTTTGCAGCCCATTAGTGCCGAATTTACACCAGTTGAAGGCGTCTTGCCACAGAAATTGCGTCGGAGCAACAAAGAGGTGCCCTCCCGCCTAATCCGCCACGATTTTCAGGCTGGGGGCCTTGGGCCGCGTGGCCTCAGCCCGCGTCTTGGCCATCGCCGCCTGCTCTTGCGCCAGAACCAACCTCACATCATCAAGCAATTCTGCACTTCGCGAAAACCCGTCGCGCCGAAACGCCTGCGCTAAATCTGACACCACATCCTCATACCAGCCACAAATGCCCGCCTGCTCAGATCCTGTGCCATCCATACCTGTCGCTCCCATGTGATAAAGCTGGATTAACCACAACACCTTAAAGCCCAATGAACATGAAAGCCAAAAACCGCTTTACCTTGAAAAGGCACGGCGCTATTGCACGGCCACTGACCTGAGCCCCTCTACGAAGATGGGCAAAGTTGCGCGGCGACGTGGCGGAGTGGTTACGCAGCGGATTGCAAATCCGTGTACACCGGTTCGATTCCGGTCGTCGCCTCCAAAATCAGCGAATGTTGAGGAACCGGACGAATATGGCAGCTTCAGATGTGACGCCTGGCATCGACCGTCCACTCACCGAAAAAGAGATCTATTGGCGCGACACAGATGCCACCCCGCTAAAACTGCTTCATGCGTGGAGCAGCATGATGTTTGCCGATCATGGCATCATCCGGCAGGTGTTTCCCAACCGTCATGAGCTGTCGCCGGGGGTGTGGCGCTCCTCACAACCTTCCCCGTCGCAAATCAAATGGTTCGCCAAACAGGGCGGCAAGACGATTTTGACCCTGCGCGGGCAGGATTACCGGGGCGCCATGTTCTTGGAAAAACGCACCGCCAAAGCCCTTGGCATTGATCTGATCAATTGGCGGTGTCGCTCAGACAAGATTGTCAGCGTCAAGGAAATCCAGAACCTGCTGACGATCTTGCGCAATATCGAAAAACCGGTCCTGATCCACTGTAAATCAGGCGCGGACCGGATGGGATTTGTCTCGGTGATTTACCGCCATGTGATCATGGGCGAGCCGATTGAAACGGCGATGGACCAGCTGTCAGGGCGCTATTTGCACATCAAAAGCTCCAAGACCGGCGTGCTTGACCATTTTTTCGAGGTTTTTCGCGACGCCCACCAGAAAACCGGTATCGATTTTGAAACCTGGCTGGCCACCCAAGCCAATCCCAAAGAGATCAACCAAAGTTTCACCCCCAACGGGTTCGCAGGCTGGTTCGAGCGTAAGATCTTGCTGCGCGAGTAATCAACCACCCCGCTCAGGCCGCGTCCTCCTCGGTGGCTTGACGGTGCCACATGGACGCATAGCGACCATCGCGCGCCACCAACTCGTCATGGGTTCCCGCCTCTTCCACATGACCATTGACCAACACGACGATTTTGTCCGCATCCACCACCGTGGACAACCTGTGGGCGATGGTGATGACGGAACGCCCCTCCCCCATGGCTTTGAGGCTGCGCTGAATGTCGCGCTCGGTATCTGTATCAAGGGCGGATGTGGCCTCGTCCAACAGCAATATGGGCGGGTTCTTCAACAAAGTGCGGGCAATGCCGACCCGTTGCTTTTCGCCGCCCGATAATTTCAAGCCGCGCTCACCGACCATTGTGTCATAGCCCTCTGGCAGTGAGATGATGAAATCGTGAATTTGCGCCGCCTTGGCCGCGGCCTCGACCTCGGCCCGTGTGGCATCAGCGCGACCGTAGGAGATGTTGTACCCGATGGTATCGTTGAACAAAACCGTGTCCTGAGGCACCACACCAATGGCACTGCGTAACGAGGATTGAGTGACATCGCGCACATCTTGACCGTCGATGGTCAGCGATCCCGCATTCACATCGTAAAACCGGAACAAAAGCCTGCCGATGGTCGATTTGCCCGACCCTGATGGCCCCACAACTGCCACGGTCTGACCCGCGGGCACCGTCAAGTTCAACCCGTGCAGAATTTGGCGGTCCTTCTCATAGGAAAAATCCACCGCATTGAACTGCAAAGCGCCGCCCGAGACGTCCAGATCAGGCGCATTAGGCTTGTCCAACACCTCTGCGGGCTGCTCCAACAAATCGAACATCTCGCCCATATCCACCAAAGCCTGCCGGATTTCCCGGTAAACGGTGCCAAGGAAATTGAGCGGCATGGTGATCTGGATCATATAGGCGTTGACCATGACAAAATCGCCAACCGTTAAATCCCCGTTTTGCACACCCATGGCGGCCATGACCATGACCCCCACCAGACCTGCGGTGATCAAAACCGACTGACCAAAATTCAAAAACGCAAGACTGTAAGAGGTTTGCAAAGCGGCAGTTTCATAACCGCGCATGGAATTGTCATAGCGGCTGGCCTCGCGCTGTTCGGCCGAGAAATACTTGACCGTCTCATAATTGAGCAGGCTGTCGATGGCCTTTTGATTGGCATCAGTATCGCGCTCATTCATGCGCCTGCGAATGCGCACGCGCCACTCGGTGACCGCGAAAGTGAACCAAATATAAAGACCGATGGTCACCACCACGACCGCCAAATACCAAATATCGAACACCCACCATAAAATGGCGCCGATCATGATCAGCTCCAACAAAAGCGGACCCATGGAGAACAGCAAAAAGCGCAATAAGAACTCCACGCCCTTCACACCACGCTCGATAATGCGCGACAGCCCGCCGGTCTTGCGGGTGATGTGATAACGCAGGCTGAGCGCGTGCATGTGCTGAAATGTGGTCAACGCGAGCTTGCGCAAGGCACGCTGTCCGACGCGGGCAAAAACCGCATCGCGCAGCTGGTTAAAACCCACCGATAAAAGCCGCATCCCCCCGTAGGCGACGGTCAGACCAACGGCCCCGGTGATCAGCCAAAACCCGGCGCCCGCATCCTCGGGCGCTAACGCATCCACCGCACCTTTGTAGAAAAAGGGCGTAGTGACACTGGCCACTTTGGCCGCCAGCAACAGCAAAACCGCAGCCACAACCCGGTATTTCACCCATAGCTGATCGGCAGGCCAAAGATAGGGGCCAACTTTGCGAATGATGCTCAGTGCAGAGCGCCGCTCGTCAATGTTTGGGAGTTCGGGAAGCCCCTCGTCCTCGCCGGGCGCAGCCGCGCCAGATGCGGTTGTGTCTGCCATTCATGCTCACTGTTATTTGGTGTTAGCGGGTAGATAAGGCGGTCGCTTGGAAGTTACCAGCCTGCGATTGGGAAAAGCGCGCCATTTGGTTAAAGCTGGCTGCGCACGCTGCCATGTCAAGGACATCACATGCGCAGGCCCCTAAATTTGATTGCCGCAGCTTCCTGCTGATCACGGCATTTGGCGGGTCGGGGTCTGGCGATGCGATGGCAGATCAGACGGTGCTGAGAGCCGTGATTGCCCTTGTACGGATCAAGCGGCCCGGTATTGCGGCATCGAAATTCGCGTCTTCAACCTGGCGCTACGACCCCATTACTCCATTAATAGAGTGGAGTGAAAGATCGCCCCGCAACCCGCTGATAAATCGCATAAAAATTCCCAATCAGAACGACAAAAAGACCGAAAACACATCCTGCCCCATAGCCAAGCCGGGCTTGACAGGCCACCTTGATCTGACCAAGCCACTCCGCGACCCGACGACTCCATTACTCTATTAATGGAGTAACGCGAAAGACCGCCTCACAACTCACTGATACAAATCAGAAAAAGCCCCTTCAACGACATCAAAAAAGCCGGAAAAACACCCCTGCCTAAACCGTAACTCGGCCTAGCAGATCACCTCGATCAGATACGGCCCCGGCATCTCGATCCCCTTGAGGAACGCTGCATTGAACGCCTCCATAGTCTCAACTTTCTCGCCCTCAACACCATGCCCTTGGGCCAGAGCCACCCAGTCCAAACTGGGGTCCATCATATCAAACATTTGGGTCGCGTTTCGCCCCGCCTTCTCAACCCCCACATTGACCAGCTCGCCGTGCAAAATCTGGTAGGTCTGGTTGGCAAAAACGATCGTCACCACATCCAACCGCTCCCGCGCCATGGTCCAAAGCGATTGCAACGTGTACATCGCCGAGCCGTCACCGGTCAGCGCCACCACTTTACGCTTAGGACAGGCCACAGCCGCACCCACCGCCAGGGGCAAACCACCCCCAATGGCCCCGCCGGTCGATTTGAGCCAGTCATGACCGCGCGCTCCAACCGTGTGCTGCGCAAAACTCCGGCCCGAGGTCACACTCTCATCGGTCACAATCGCCCCTTGCGGCAAAAGCGCCCCCAAAGCCTGACCCAGCTTATCCAATGTGACCGGCCCGCTTGGCACCTCCGGCACATCCAAAACCTGCCGCGCCGCCACCTCACCGCCCGAATCCAGTGCCGCAGACAGCGCATGAAGCGTCCACTCATAATCCATCTCAGGCGGGCACAGATCAATCAGCTGGCAATCCGCCTGCTCAGGCACACTTGGCTTGCCGGGATAGGCAAAAAATGACACCGGACGCCCAGAGCCACACAACACCATTGTCCTGACCCCCTCCAGAGCCGCGACATTCTCCTCCACCACATATTTGAGCGGACGGATCACCACCGCGCCCTCACCGCGCGCCACACGCGGGGTCAGGAAATCCACCAAAAGCTCACACCCGGATTTTGCCGCGATCTTGCCCGCCACCTCCGACAGAGGCTCAAAAAGCGCCCGACCGCCAAGCACAAGTGCCGCACCCGGCGCACATAACGACTTAGCTGCTGCCGCAATCTCATCCTCGCGAGGCCGGTGCGGGACCGCAGGAACTGCCGCCGTCACCGGTGCAGAACCTTCCTCCCATGCGGTGTTAGCCGGCAATATCAACGTGGCGATCTGACCGTTTTTCGACCGCGCCGCCGTGATCGCCGCCGCCCCGTCGGAGGCCACCGATACCGCATCCCCAGACACACGGGTCCATTGCGAAATGGTCTCAGAAATCCCCTTCACATCCCCCTTCAAAGGGCTGTCATACCGCAAATGATAGCTGGCATGATCACCCACAATATTGAGCATCGCACTCTCAGCTTTGCGCGCATTGTGAAGATTGGCCCAGGCATTTCCAAATCCGGGGGCAAGATGCAAAAGCGTCGCCGCGATCTCGCCTTTCATGCGAAAATATCCATCCGCTGCCGCCGAGGTGCCACCCTCAAACAAACACAAAATACAGCGCAAATCCGGGTGATCATCCAAGGCCGCGACAAAATGCATCTCAGAGGTGCCGGGATTGGCAAAACAGACATTAACGCCCGATGCCAGCATGGTTTTGACAAGTGATCCCGCGCCGTTCATGACACTGCTCCCGCATTGATATTTGCGGCAACATGATCCGGTTCAAACGCCGGAGCAACCGATATTATTCGCCCTCAGAGCCGGGCAATTCGAACACCTGTCCGGGATAGATCAAATCCGGATCGCGGATCTGCTCTTTGTTGGCCTCAAAAATCGTCGTGTAGCGAAATCCTTCGCCGTAACGCCGCTCGGCGATGGTCCATAAATTATTGCCCGGCTGAACGATCACACTGGCCGCATCGGTCAACAATGCAAGCTGCTCGGAGGACGGGAAAATCCGCTGAAACGGACTTTCCACCCGGCTGGCAACCGCGCCGCTGGGATCAATCTCGTCAACGCGCACGGTGTAGCGCCCCGCATCCAGCTCATTGATGGTGGCCGACCATGTCCCACTGCGCGAGATTTCGCTTTCAAAAAGCGCGTCCCCGTCCGCATAAATCCGCGCCACAAAACCCGGACGCCCACGACCGGCCAAAATAACCTGACCGGCCTGATCATAAGAAATCGTATCAAGACTGACCCGGTCAAGATCGGCCAGCCCCACAACCGGCTGAAGCACCCGAACCGCATCCGGTGCGGCCTGCACAATGGCCGGCGCCAACGAGATTTCCTCATCAAGACCATCCAACTCCGAGGCACTGCGGGCCAGAACAATCACATTGGACTGCGACGCCACCGTCCCGCCTTCAGGGGCCTCGGCAATCAGCGCCAAAGACTGCGCCGTTGTGGTCACAGGCGTGTCCAACAGGGCTACGAACTCCCCCTTTGACGATGCGGTCACCGTACCTATTTCCGAGCCGTTGCTGAGGATTTGCACCTGCGCATTTGGGGCTGCACGCCCGGCAATCACCGCCGAGCCGTCGGCCTCAATACGCACCAGATCAAAGCGCGGCACAGACGGATCATCCGCCGGCAATTGCTCAGCGCTCTCACCGGGGGTCGGCACGGTTTGAAGCACGACCGGGTCGGCACTGGGCATGACCGGATCGTCTGTCTCAACCACGGGGGCATCACTGACAACCGCAGGCGCGTCATCGCTTTGCGGGGCGGGATCAGTCTGTGCGCCCGAGTCTGGGTCCGAGCCTACGGTCGTGCCTGCATCGGTTTCAGGCAGGTCTACACTGGCCACATCCGTATCCGCGTCCGGCGCAGTGGCCGCCTCACCAACCTCCGAACCCTCTGCATCCTCGGTCGCGGCCTGCGTGCCGCCCGCATTGCCCGCATCGCCGGTCACAACCTGCTCAGCCTCAGGGGCGGACACCTCGTCAGAGCCGCCAGTAGTGCCGTCCGAGGCCATCGCCTCCGGCTCGGCACTGGGTGCCTCCGGCTCAACCTCAACCGCATCTGCCCCCGCATCACCGGTGACCAGATCGACTTGCTCAGTCCGTGC
>CAKZTM010000021.1 GCA_937920555.1 uncultured Paracoccaceae bacterium
GCGCTAGCGCAGTAGTGTCCGCAGGGTACGCATAAACAAGAGCCCAAGCCAGATCGACCATCAACGGCCTGCAAGAATTTGAAACACGCCATCCACGGTGGGCCTGTCTGAGTGCCTCTTAGGCCTTTTGGACCCAGCGACCATCTTCTTGTGCCCAGTATTTCACCGCCAACCCGGCATCTTTGAGCGTGCTCCAATGGGTTCTGCTGGCTGCGACAGCACCCTCGTCATTGCCATCAAAGAAGACGCAAACACGCTCGAAACCCTTCAAGACATCGGGTTCTTCCATCGTGCCATCGAGAAGCATCAGCACATCTGCGCCCACTTCCGCTCCAGTCTTATCCGTCAAAACAATAGGTTGCAGGTCTGAGTTCAAGTCAGAAGCCAGCCCATGGGGCAAAAAACTGTCATCGCGGTAACTCCAAAGATGCCGATCCAAGGCCTCTAGCCTTGAGTGATCTGCACCGCGGACACAGACCTTCCAGCCCCGCTGCAAAGACCGTTCCAAAAGCCCCGGCAAAGTCGCTTCTACCGGCGACTGGGTTAGATGATAAAACAGGACTTCACTCATGACGGTTCGTAATAATCCGAAATCATGCGATTAATGGCCCTGACCCCCCATCCGGTCGCTCCTTTGGGCGCAAGTTCCGTATCCTTATCGAGAGAGGCGACGCCAGCAATATCAAGATGGATCCAAGGCATATCATCTTTGACAAACCGGGCCAGAAACTGCGCCGCAGTGATCGACCCTGCGGGTCTGCCGCCAACATTTTTCATATCCGCAATCCGGCTTTTTATCTGAGCGTCATACCCGCCGCCAAGCGGAAGCCTCCAAGCGCCCTCTCGCTCTTTTTTGCACGATTTCAACAATTTATCAGAGAATTTTGATGTATTCGAAAAGACGGCTGCGTTCTCGTGACCAAGGGCGATGATCGCCGCGCCAGTCAAAGTTGCCAAGTCAATGATACCACTGGGCTTAAATCGCTCTTGGCAATACCACAGCGCATCCGCCAGCACCAACCGCCCCTCGGCATCCGTATTGATGACCTCAATTGTATCACCTTTCATGGAGGTCACCACGTCCCCCGGACGTTGTGCACGCCCGTCGGGCATGTTCTCAACCAACCCTACAATACCGACCACATTGGCCTTCGCACCGCGACGCGCGAGCGCCATCATCACGCCCGCCACGACACCAGCGCCGCCCATATCCATGGTCATGGCCTCCATACCAGCGGCAGGCTTGAGAGAGATGCCGCCCGTGTCAAAGACAACCCCTTTGCCAACTAGGGCAAGGGGCGCTTCATCACCGCCACCTTTCCAATTCATGATGACCATCTTGGAGGGGGTCTCGGATCCGTAGCCGACCCCAAGTAAGGCCCCCATCCCAAGCGCCTCCATATCCTTTTCTTCTAATATCTCAACGTCTAACCCAGAGTTCTTTAAGTCTGAGAGCCGCTTTGCAAATTCAACCGTCGTCAACACATTTGCGGGCTCATTTGTCAGATCACGGGTGAAATGAACGCCCTGGGCTATCGAAAGCAGCGGCGCAAAAGCAATCTCCACAGATTTAGGGTCCTCAATCATCACAGATACATTGTGAGCGTCTTGGTCAGATTGCGAGCGGTGCCGGTCAAAATTGTAACTGCGCAATTTGAGCCCGTACACTAATTGTGGGATCAACGCATGGCCTTCCCCAAGTATCAGCAGATCATCTTTGAGCGCGTGTGCCGCCAGTTTCGCGCCAGCTTTCAGGGCAGATTTTTTCTTACTAACTTTTGCAACAGCAATAAATTCCGCAGCAACTCCTTGCGGATAGCTTATCTCCAGAATGTCCCCCGGCTTCGCCTTTTTGAACGCTTTACCGCCAACGGCGTTGGCGATTGCTCCTCCGACCAAATCGTCAAGAGCCGCCGCCTGAGCGCCAAGCGAACCATCCTTGCCCACCACGACCGCAAAACGGCCACCTCGTGTCTCAAAATCGCTTGCGTCAAAATCGGAAAACTCTATTTGGATGATTTCTGTCACGGGGTCACCTGTGCTGGATAAAAACTGAACTCATATTAGGTTCACCATGCGATCCACGTCAGGTCAACCTTGACCACAGGGGCTTGTCCACATACTCCGGTTTCACACTCAACACGGATGGCAAGATGAGTGAGCTTAATCGCTACCTTTTTAAACAGCTTTTGGGGCCCTTTGGCTTCTTCGCGCTCGTGTTCGCAGGTGTTTTGTGGCTCACGCAATCGCTCCGGCTGTTTGACACGTTGATTTCCAACGGCCAGTCGGCCTATGCGTTTTTTGAGTTTTCAGCGCTGGTGCTTCCGAACGTGATGCTTTTCGTTATCCCGCTGGCGACGTTTGCGGCCTCTCTTTACACCCTCAATAGGCTCTATACCGAAAGCGAGCTGGTGGTCATGCTGATGTCCGGGCGAAGTCCTTGGGCGCTCGCAAGACCCTTGTTGATGTTTGGCGGGTTTGCCATGGCCTCACTTTTGATATTCACGCTCTATTTGATCCCGGTCAGTCGAACACAATTGGAAGATCGCCTACTCGAAGTACGCACAGAACTCACAAATTCTTTGATTGTTGAGGGACAGTTTGGCCATCCCGCTCGCGGGGTCACCACGTTTATCAGGGACACAAATACAGATGGTGAGATGGCCGGCATCTTCATTCACGACGCGCGCGATGCCGCAGGTCCCGTAACCTATTCTGCCAATCGCGCGGTTTTGGTCAAGAACGGTTCCGACGTGCAGATCGTGATGTTTGATGGCGTGATGCAAAAACTTGCCCTCCCCACCGAAGGCTTCAGCACGCTCACCTTTGAGCGGTTAGCCTTTGATCTCAGCGAATTTGTCCCAACCGGCAAGGCACGACGCAGAAAGCCAAGCGAATACTTCTTGGGCGAGGCACTCAATCCCACTCAAGCGGATCTAAGCGGCCCTTGGAAAAGGGGGCAATTCATTGCCACCGGTCATGAAAAGCTGGTCACACCGCTCCTGTCATTGGTCCTGCCCTTAGTGGCTTTGGGCAGCATCCTTGCAGGTAGCTTTCGGCGTGGAGGGTTCTCGGTGAGGATGACCATGGGTGTAGGTCTGCTCATTTTTCTGCAAGTTCTCATGGTCGTTACACGGTCCGCAGTTAGCGACAATTGGGAGGTCTGGCCCCTGTCCTACCTGCCCGTGCTCGTAGCAGTCTTAATCAGCGGCTTCTTGATCTTTTTGGGCGCTCGCACAAAAGGAACCAAACGTGCAAGATTGGAGACCGCTTCATGACCTTGGCAAGTTACGTGGCCATGCGATATCTCCTCGCGTTTTTTAGGGTCTTGATCATCGCGACCGTGCTGGTGTTCATTTTTCAATTCGTAGAAAATATTCGCAAATTTCTTGATGATGCAGGCGGGCTTATGCAGCTGGTTCATCTGACACTACTGCAACTGCCCTCATCCATCAGCAGAATGTTCCCATTGGTCATGCTCATCTCCTCGCTGATGCTCTTTATCGGGATGGCCCGTTCGTCGGAATTGGTCGTGTCACGGGCGGCTGGCGTTTCTGCCCTGAAAATGGTGTTTGTACCGATTTCAATCGCTTTGGTCTTTGGCGTCTTTGCCACGACCGTATTCAATCCAATTGTCGCCACCGCCACCCGCCAATACGATCTTTTGGAGGATGAAATCACGAACTCCAAAGGGTCGGTATTGTCCATCAGCGAAGATGGCCTTTGGCTCCGGCAGGTTGTCGGCACGCGCCAATCGGTCATTCAAGCACGACGATCCAGCCCGGAAGGCGCAGCCCTATTTGACGTGGAATTTCACGTATTTGACCAAACAGGAACGCTTTCAGAACGGATCGTAGCCGCCTCCGCAGAGTTGCAGGACGGCAAATGGGCTCTGCGCGATGTGACCCGCTGGACCGTAAATGCGGACAATGTTGATATTGTTGGGCCGACGATAAAACGCGATGAGGATATCGTTGATACGGATTTGACCGTTGAGCAGATTTTGGATAGCTTTGCGCCCCCACAAACGATCCCGTTTTGGGAACTGAGCGCTTTTATCGAACGTATGGAGGCTTCCGGCTTTTCTGCCACACGCCACCGACAGTATTTTCAATCGGCCATCGCCGCACCGGCTTTGTTTGCAGCAATGGTATTGCTGGGGGCCGGTTTCACGATGCGACACGCGCGGTTTGGCAAAATTGGAATGATGGTTCTGATCACTGTCCTGGCCGGGTTTGCTCTTTATTCGTTCAACAATGTCGCGGCCTCTCTTGGTGCTGCGGGCACCGTTCCAGTCGCAGTGGCCGCTTGGGCGCCATCTATTGCGGCGGTTCTATTTGTGCTTGCCCTGTTGCTCCACCTTGAAGACGGATAAAGCTTTGAGGATGAGAATAGACGTCACACAGCGTGATTTTGGTCGGTTGCTTTGCAGCGGTGGCTTTGCGATTCTGCTGACGTTTGCGCTTATCTTAGGCGCTGGGGTCACCTTGGCCGAGAGCTTGCGCACCCCGGCATTATTGGCCGATACGGTTTCTTATAATGCCGATTTGGACGCTCTGATTGCGACCGGAAATGTTGAGATATTTTTCGAAGATCGCGTGCTGCGCGCCAACCGCGTGACCTATTTCAATGCCACCGGCAACGTTGAGGCTGAGGGGCCAATGACGCTCTCCGCACCAGGAGAAGACACAGTCGTGGCGGAATTTGCCTCGCTGAATAATGAGTTGAAAACCGGGATCATCCAAGGTGCCCGTCTCGTTCTGGCGCAAAACTTCCAGTTCGCGGCCCAGCAAGTCGAACGTGTTAGCCCAAGGTATTCTGTTCTGACCAAAACGGTCGCCAGCAGTTGTCAGGTCTGTGCAAACAATCCGACACCACTTTGGCTCATCCGGGCAAAGAAGATCATCCAAGATAATGACGAAAAGCAAATTCATTTCGAGGACGCGAGGTTCGAAGTTTACGGGGTGACCGTCGCAGCACTCCCTTATTTTCGCATTCCTGATCCATCTGTGCGGCGCGCAACAGGGCTGTTGAGACCGCAAATTCAAAGCGACGATGTCTACGGCACCGGGATCAAATTGCCCTATTTCATCGTGATTAACGATCATTCTGATGTCACGATTACGCCGTTTCTGACCACAAGCGGCACTGCATTGCTGGAGGGCGAGTATCGCAGACGCTTTCGGCATGGAAATCTGAGTTTCAACAGCGCCTTCGCGCTGGATGACAACAACACCGCAAGAGGTCTGCGCGGATTTATCTATTCCGATGGCGCCTTCGATATCTCGCCGGGGTACAAACTCAACTTTTCCCTTCGCCGTGCAGGCGACAAAAGCTTCCTAAGCGAATTTGGGTTTTCTGAAACGGACCGGCTGACCTCCAACATTACTCTGTCGCGGCAGCGCAATACCGAATTTATCAGCTATAGCGCCACCGGATTTCAGTCTTTGCGCATAGCCGAAGACGACGCCAACATCCCATATGTTCTGCCTGAAGTATTCTACGAACGATATTGGGACGGCGGCCCATTTGACGGCCGCGTGACCGCTTTCGCATCAACCGTTGGGTTAACCCGTAAGTTAGGCCGCGATGTCTATAAGTTTGGTGGTGGGGCAAACTGGGACAAATCCTTTGAACTACACTACGGACTTCTTGGCAAAGCTTCGGCGGGCCTAGAGGGATGGGCCTATGCAACCCATGATGATCCAGCTTTTCAAACTGACCCGACAGGGTATGTCGTCCCAACCTTTGCGTTGGACGTCAGATGGCCGCTTGTGCGACGCGACCGCAAGACAACCCAGATTTTGGAGCCCGTCGCACAGCTGGTCCACCGAGATGTCATTGGAGATCTCTCCACAATTCCCAATGAAGATAGCGTTCAAGTCGAATTTGACGCCTCTAATCTGTTTTCCTTGGACAGATTCCCAGGAACCGATCTGGTTGAGGAGGGCTTTCGCCTCAATCTTGGACTTAACTACACACACCTCAATGACGACGGTTGGAAATTTGGCCTGACGTTGGGCCGGGTTTTGCGCCAAAATATTTTGACAGATTTCTCGGCCAGCACCGGTTTAAACAGTCTACAATCTAACTTTGTGGCCGCAGCTAACCTCGATTTCTCACCCTATTTCAACTTGTCCAATCAAACGCTATTTGACGAGAACCTGTCGTTTTCTCGAAATGACATCCAGGCTAATGTGAAATTGGGCGCTTTAGATATGACCGCAAATTACGTATATTTGCTGCCGGACATCACGGCCAGCTCTTTTCAAAAGCGACATGAGATTACGCTCAACACCGACTACCGGCTCAATCAAAACTGGTCATTTGGCGCAACCTATCGGCGCAATCTTGCAACCGCGCGCGATGTCGAGCGAAAACTCAGGATATCCTACGGGAATGAGTGTATCTCAACCGACTTTTCGGTCTCGCGCAGGTTTACAAACTCGAATAGTATACCTCCAAGCACAGAGATCGGTCTTTCGATCTCTTTGGCCGGACTTGGCGGAACAGACCAAGCTTGGCCCGCGCATAAATGCCGGGCTCAGTGAGCGACAGGAGCGGAGATAAAGTGAGACTTTCGACGGCCATAGCCATGTTCTTAATGTGGGCAGCGTACGGATCGATCGCATACGCAAAGGGACCCTACTCAGTCGTTCGGATGGTGAACGACGCGCCGATCACGCAATTTGATGTTTCACAAAGAGTAAAGCTGCTCCAAGTTCTGGGCGCCCGCGCCGCAGACATAGAGGCTTTGGCGATGCAGCAATTGACCGAGGACAGGCTAAAACAACAAGCTGCAAACGCCATTGGAATGTCTTTGCAAGAAGACGCGTTCGACGAGGCTTTCGCAGCCTTCGCAACGCAACGCCAAGCCTCGCCAGAAGGATTGAGATCACAGGCGCAACGAGCAGGCGTAGCCCTTGAGACATTAAACGACTTTGTGCGGACCGGTGTTTTGTGGCGCGATCTGGTGAACATTCGTTTTCGCAGCCGTGCAACTCCGAGTGAGGCTGATCTAGAGAATATCCTGAACTTTGCGGCCTCCGCCCGGCAGGAAAGCGTATTTATCCGTGAAATCGCCATTCCATTTGCCGAGCGCGGCAATGAGGGCGCCCGCAGTCTCGCAGAGCAAATCATCCGCGATGTCCGCGCAGGGGCAAGTTTTGCGAACCTCGCGCGCCAATACAGCCGCACACCAACTGCGGCTCAGGGCGGTGCCGTCGGATGGACACCGGCAAATCGTCTCCCACCACTGTTTGCCGGTCAAATCCTGTCCCTGTCACCGGGCGATGTCAGCTCCCCGATCGAAGTGCCTGCCGGGATCATTGTGATCCAGCTTGCCGACATTCGAGAAGAGCAAAACGCAAGCGATGCCACGACAACCAGCTATGTGCGCCTCGACGTGCCGCTGCCTGACAGCGGATCGGTTGAAACTGCAATCACCACAGCCACAAACCTTGCGTCTGATCTGGACGGCTGCAACGACGCTGAAAGCCGCGTCGGCGCCTTTGGCCCTGCAAGTGGGCGGTTCGGTCCAAACCCAGTTTCTGAAATAGCGCCGGATGTCGCGCTGGCACTTGCCTCTCTTGATGCAGGTGAAAGCGCCGTGCTCACCCCCAGCTCTGCCGGTGTGTCCGTGATCACGCTTTGCAATCGCTCTGCCACCAGTGACCCCGAGGCCATCGCAAATCTAGAGCGCCAGGTCTTCAACCAAAGAATGAACAACTACGCTTCAAGTTTCATTCAGGAACTTCAGGCCGATGCCATCATTCAAGACAAGTGATGTCAGACATGGCTGCCATCACCACTGGGTCGCCTGACCTATGTCAGATGCACAGATACCGCTGATCCTTACGTCTGGCGATCCGTCGGGGGTAGGACCAGAGCTGACAATTCAGGCGTGGAAAGCAATCGGGGCTTCTCATCCATTTGTCGTTTTGGGGGATGTCGAACAACTCCAATCGCTGGCGAAATCTGCCAATATACCAGCTACAGAAATTGCCGACCCGAATTGGCATGACCCGAACGCATTGTCCATCATTCCACAAAACTTCGCGCAACCGCCCCAACCGGGCGTGGCTCAACCGCAGAACGCACCGGCCACAGTTGCCATGATAGAACGGGCTGTGGGTTTCGTAAAAGCTGGTGCGGCCTCTGCGATCGTGACCAACCCTATCCACAAAAGGGTATTGATTGAAGGCGCTGACTTCCCCCACCCCGGTCACACGGAGTTTTTGACCGCTCTGGACGGCAAAAAACACGCCGCCATGCTTTTAGCTTCACCAGAGCTGCGGGTTGTCCCCGCCACGATCCATATCCCCCTGCAAGACGTCGCCAGCACAGTTACACCACAACTCTTATCGCAAACGATCCAACTGCTCGACAGCGCTCTAAAACTGGACTTTGGAATAGCACGCCCCCGTATCGCTGTCGCCGGGCTCAACCCCCATGCAGGCGAAGGCGGGCAGATTGGAACGGAAGAAACCGACTTTATGGAAGCCACATTGGATAGGCTACGCGATCAGGGATATGACATCAAAGGCCCCATGAGTGCTGACACAATGTTTCATCCCCGCGCACGCGAAGCTTACGACGCGGCTGTGTGCATGTATCATGATCAAGCACTGATCCCGATCAAAACCATAGATTTTGATCGTGGTGTGAACGTCACGCTTGGGCTTTCGTTCATACGAACCTCCCCCGATCACGGAACCGCATATGACATCGCAGGTCAAAACGTGGCAAACCCCTCCAGCTTGATTGAGGCGATAAAACTGGCCTCGCACATGGCCGCCAACAGGGCCCGCTCATGAGTAACGGTCTGCCGCCATTGAGAGAGGTGATTTCCTCGCACGGGCTGTCCGCCCGTAAATCCCTGGGGCAGAATTTCCTGCTTGATCTCAACCTGACCCGAAAGATTGCGCGAAGTGCGGGATCTCTGGAGGACCACGATGTTCTGGAAATTGGCCCCGGTCCCGGCGGGTTGACGCGCGCGTTGCTGATGGAAGGTGCGCGTCGCGTGATCGCCGTTGAGAAAGACCAACGTTGTGTAGCGGCGCTGGAAGACATCGCACGCGCCTATCCGGGGCGGCTCACAATTCTGCAAGGCGATGCCAAAGACTTGGACGTCAGCCCGCATTTGGATGGCCCCACGCGAATTGTTGCAAACCTGCCTTATAACATCGCCACCGAGCTGTTGATCCGATGGCTTCAACCAAACATGTGGCCGCCGTTTTGGTCCAGCATGACGCTGATGTTTCAAAGGGAGGTTGCAGAAAGGATCGTCGCCACACCGGCACAAAAGAGCTATGGTCGGCTGTCTGTTGCTGCAAACTGGCGATGCGACACACGCATAGCACTTCAGCTGCCACCCGGCGCATTTACCCCGCCGCCCAAAGTATCTTCCTCAGTGGTGCATTTCCAAAGGCTGCAGGACGCCCGTTTTCCAGCCGATCCAAACCGTCTGGAGCGCATTGTCGCTCTAGCTTTCAATCAAAGACGAAAAATGTTGAGAAGCTCTTTGAAGGGCCTAGGGCCCGACATCGCCGATAAGCTGGAGGGGCTAGGCGTCGACCCCACCCGCCGGGCGGAAACCCTTAGCCTCGAAGAATTTTGCAAGATTAGCGTTTTGGCCTAATCACTCAGCAGGTTGCGCTTCGCCCCCATCCCCCTTGGGCGTAACATCCTTTGGACGCCGCACGCGTTTCGGCTTGTCTGCCTTGGCTTTGGCCTTGGGTTTTCCACCTTCAGGCGTTTCAACAAGACCTCCGTCGGAAGGACTATCAATCGCTGGCGCCGCATCCAAAGCCGAACTTGGCCCCGGCATCTTTGGCATCAACTCAGGTTTCGCCGGAGCAACGCCCATCACGTCAGGCTGCTCGGTCTGCGACGGGTCACTTCTGACACCATCGGGGGCGGACTTGGTGTTCTGATTTGCCTGAGAGGATCGACCATTATTATTGTTGGCGTCTTGACCAGAGTTTCGGTTCTGGCTCTCGATTTGCTCGCGACGCTCCGCAATTTGGCGCTGAGCCTCATTTATCATGCGGATGTAATGCTCTGCATGCTGTTGGAAATTCTCCATCGCCACGCGATCACCTGCAAGCGAATTATCATGAGCAAGCGCCTGATATTTCTCAATAACCTGAACGGGTGTGCCTCTGACACGTCCGTCTGGACCAGCGGAATCGTAAACCCGGTTGAGTACATTTCCGCCGCTGTTGTTATTGTTGTTCCGGCGGTTGTTTTTGTTGCGTGAACGCGATTTGTTAGGGGGTCTCATGAAACTCAATTCTATTTTCTAGGTCGATTTTGGCTGTTGTTTTGGCAGTCAACCGACGGCAATACCCGATCTTGAGTAGCAAATTCCAAATCTGGCTAGCGTGTGACTGGCTTTGGGTTAAATCCCAAACTGGGATTAGCGAACCTGATAACGTCAACCTTATATGCCCCAAATGAGTTAAAAACAACGGAAAAATACATCATTACAACGATGGCACGACGAGATTAGGACGCTTTACGCACCCAAACGACCCGATCTTTCCCATTGAGATCTTTTAACACCCGAGGGGCTTGCAAGTCAGGTCGCGTCAATATCGCACAAACAGCCTCCGCCTGATCCATCCCGATCTCGAAAATGGCCACCCCGTCCTTGGTCAGATGCGCTGCAAGTTGGTCCGAAATCGTGCGATACGCCCCCAGACCGTCCCCCCCAGGCGTGAGCGCCATACGCGGCTCCCACTGGGCGACATCGGGCTCTAGAGCC
>CAKZTM010000022.1 GCA_937920555.1 uncultured Paracoccaceae bacterium
CCGATCTCGAAAATGGCCACCCCGTCCTTGGTCAGATGCGCTGCAAGTTGGTCCGAAATCGTGCGATACGCCCCCAGACCGTCCCCCCCAGGCGTGAGCGCCATACGCGGCTCCCACTGGGCGACATCGGGCTCTAGAGCCGCCAATTCGGCTTCGGTGATATATGGGGGATTGCACAAGATAAGGTCAAAACGCCCCTTAACATTATCAAACCAATTAGATTGAACGAAAGACGCACGGTTCGCAACGGTTAGTGCGCCTGCATTTTCATGTGCAACGGTCAAGGCCTCTGGTGACCAATCGATACCTACACCAAGGGCCTCTGGTCGCTCCGACAAATAGGTCAGCAACAGACATCCCGTCCCTGTTCCAAGATCAAGCAGGCTACGCACCGATCCAAACGATAGAGCCGTCTCGATGAGCAACTCGCTGTCTGGCCGCGGGTCCAAAGTTGCTTGGGTCACCTTAAACGGTCGCCCCCAAAATTCGCGCATCCCGATGATTTGCGCCACAGGTTGATGTGCGCATCTTTGCACGATCATGCTGCGAAAATTCCCGAGCTGCTCCTCTGAAAGGACGGCAGCAGTTTCAAGATACGCGGAGTTTCCCGACAGCACATGGCGCAAAATTTTCCGCCCGTCCCCCAAACCGTCCTTGATGCCCGATTTGCTGAGCTTGGCTGCTGCCTCGGCCAAAGCGTCAGCCGCGATCATAAGTTCAGATCGGCCAACTTGGTCGCCTGATCTTCCGCTGAGATCGCATCGATTATCTCATCCAAATCCCCAGCCAAAACCTGATCTAACTTGTAAAGGGTCAGGTTAATTCTGTGGTCTGTCACGCGCCCCTGAGGATAATTGTAGGTTCTGATGCGCTCTGATCTGTCGCCTGAGCCAACCTGCCCGCGCCGATTTTCGGCCATTTCCTCGTTGCGCTTCGTTTCTTCCAGATCAAACAGCCGGGCACGCAGAACCTGCATGGCCAGCTCTCGGTTTCGGTGCTGAGATTTCTCTGAAGAGGTGACCACGATACCGGACGGCAAATGTGTAATCCTGACAGCCGAGTCCGTGGTGTTGACATGCTGACCTCCCGCGCCCGATGCCCGCATAGTATCGATGCGAATATCTGTTGCGGGAATGTTAAGGTCGACCTCGTCCATCTCAGGCAAAACAGCCACGGTCGCCGCCGACGTGTGAATGCGCCCGCCCGCTTCCGTCGTCGGTACTCTTTGCACGCGGTGGACGCCACTCTCAAACTTCAAACGGGCAAAAACATTATTCCCCTTCACACTACAAATCACCTCGCGAAACCCACCAAGCTCGGTCGGAGATTCGTCAAGTATCTCAAACTTCCAACCAACATTCTCGCAATACTTATGATACATCCGACAAAGATCGGCCGCAAAAAGGGCGGCCTCATCTCCACCGGTTCCCGCTCTGATCTCTAGAACCGCAGGCTTGGTGTCCGACTTGTCTTTGGGCAGTAGGGACAGAAGCAATACCCGCTCCAACCCCGGCAGTTTCTGCCTCAAGTCGCGGATTTCTTCTTCCGCCACAGACGCCATTTCCGGGTCACTCGCCAACTCGGATGCATCCTCAATCTCACTTAGCGTAGTTTGATATTCTTGGATTGTCTCAACAACCGGTTTCAGATCGGAGTATTCCTTGGCTGCCACAGCTAGCTCACCCGCACTCAGGCCCTCAGACATCTGAGCTTCAAGATACTGAAACCGCTCGATTATTTCGTTCAGCTTTTGAGCGGGGATCACTTTAGTTACCCGTCGTCACTTCGAAGGTTTCAAGCGTTTTGACCCAACGCTCGACCCTTGCGCGGTTAACTCCAAGATCAGCGTAACCGTAGCGCGAACGGGAATACACGGCAATCGATGACGTGCCATCACCAAGATCTATAAACTTGACCGAGATATAATCGGGCAGCTTTAGTTTTTCCGTCCTTTGAACGTAAGTCATCATAAGCTCAGGCGGCAGACCCGCTATAGGTACAGTCGCGCGTTGCTGAAGTGCAAATTCATGAAATGCCTCCGCCAACACAAAGACGTTCTCAGAATAAACTGGCGCAATGGCATCAATGCGCTCCTGGGTCGATCCCGATGGGGCCATGCGAAATGAATTGGGGGTTTCGGAAGTTGTCGCGATGAGCGGATCTTGATGCCAGACATCGGGATCATGCGGAGCCGTCGCAATCAGAAACGAAATAAGATAGCCAAGCAAAACCAAGCCAACCACAAAGACCGCGATGATCATCTTCATGGGTTACTCCACCTGCTCTAGGTCTTGACTGGTAGCGAGCTTATCAAGCTCAACCGCCTTTTTTTCGACCAACTCAACAATGTGATCGACCATACCCTGATTAGAACTTTTATGATCCTGTTTACCGGCAAGATACACCATTCCGTGCCCGGCACCTCCGCCGGTAAACCCGACATCCGTCATCAGGGCTTCGCCGGGCCCGTTCACAACACAGCCAATAATTGACAGGCTCATGGGGGTTCGGATGTGCTCCAGCCTCTTTTCCAGTTCAGCAACTGTGCTTATCACGTCAAAACCTTGTCGTGCGCATGATGGGCAAGAGATGATATTCACCCCGCGGTGGCGCAAACCCAAACTCTTGAGTATCTCAAACCCAACTTTGACTTCCTCGACCGGATCGGCCGAAAGACTAACCCGAATGGTGTCGCCGATCCCCGCCCATAGCAGGTTCCCCAAGCCGATGGATGACTTGATCGTCCCCGATGTCAGCCCGCCGGCTTCGGTAATCCCGAGATGAATGGGCGCATCCGTGGCTTCCGCAATGCCCTGATAGGCTGCAGCCGCAAGAAAAACATCTGACGCCTTGACGCTAATTTTGAATTCGAAAAAGTCGTGATCTTCCAGTATCTTAATATGCTCCAAGCCACTCTCGACCATCGCTTCGGGGCAGGGCTCACGGTATTTTTCCAAAAGATGCTTTTCCAGCGATCCGGCATTGACACCTATACGGATAGAGCAACCGTGGTCTTTTGCGGCGTTCACGACATCGCGGACGCGCCGCGCATTACCGATATTTCCCGGATTAATCCGAAGACATGCAGCCCCCGCCTTCGCAGCCTCGATCGCGCGTTGATAGTGAAAGTGAATATCCGCAATGATCGGCACATCCGAGCGTTTGACGATCTCGGCAAGGGCTTGCGTGCTGTCCGTGTCTGGGCAGGACACGCGCACCATGTCCGCGCCCGCATCCGAGCATGATTTAATTTGCGCAACCGTTGCATTGACGTCCGGTGTCAGGGTGTTTGTCATCGTTTGAACGGAAATCGGAGCATCCCCCCCAACCGCAACAGAACCCACATGTATTTGGCGGCTTTCGCGCCTATGAATTGTCCGCCAAGGTCTGATGGCATTTTGCGACATGAGGTAACACCTAGCTCTTCGGACTGCGATTTAAATCTTGGGAATAGTGAGAGACCGGTAGCGCCAAAATTCTATTGGCTTTCGGCAGTGCTTACCGTCGATTCCGCTTCTGGCGCAAGAGTAAGGTTCGTCGCAGTTGCGAAATTCTCCCGGATTTCAATGTCAGATAAAGCCACTTGCTTTGCGACTGACGTCCCAGATCCAACTGGGCCGTAAGGCACATCATCTACCAAAACAAATACCGAACCGGAGTTTCCTGCGCGCAACAAGGGACGTTTTGCATCTTCCGGCAACGTATAATATTCGCCCTTCTCTAGGATTTTCTCGAAAAGAACTGTCCCATCGTCGTAATGCACCCGCACCCAAGCGGCACGGGTCGCATAAAGCTGAATCTCCGGAGCGGAAGCTTCAATCGTCACAACCGGCTCCGTGGGCATAGCGGCAACAACAGATTGCGATGCTTCTGAGACGGTCTCAATAATAGTTGGTATGCCTTTTGGCTTCAAAACACCCACCGTGTCTGGGTCAATTGAGGCAATAGGTCCATCACGTGGTTGCAATTTTGGAACGGCCAATTCTTGGGGGCGATACAGACGGCCCAAAACGCCGTCGCCAAGCTCAGAAGACTGAATTGTGCTGTTCACAATCGATCCGCCCGCTACGTCCAGCGCCTCTTCAGAAACATCTGCCAAGTTATCTACCGAGGCCGTAGTCGAAGGTGTCTGGTCAATGGGGGCAAACTCGACCCGCTGAATATCATTCACGAGCATCCAACCACCAAAACCCAAACCGCCGATTAATGCCGTCAGGACAAAAGCAGACGCTATTCCGGACGGCGAAATAACATTGAGAATGCTCTCGCTTTGCCCTGTTACGTAACTGGGGAACCGCGGACTAACCTCCGCTCCTTTAAGGGCAACCGGCGCTGACTTCTTTTCACTTTTCGCAGGCGACATGCCGGCATTAACGCCTAAAAAGCCGCTCTCCGCACAAAAGCGCTTAAACATTTCATCCGGGTCGAGCTTTAGATACCGACCGTATGAACGGACATAACCCGCGATGAAACCTTGATTGGGGAAAACACTCGGGTCGCAATTTTCTATAGCGGCAATATATGCCGCCTTGATCCGCAGATCCCTTTGAACGTCAAGCAAAGACTTTCCAAGCGTCGCGCGCTCGCCGCGAAGCTCATCGCCTAAGCTTAAGGCAAAATCGTCGAAACCTTTCAGCTTACCGAGGTTTTCTCGCGCTTCGCTCATTACCCGTTTCTAAGCCCACATAGTTGTTGCGCATCCCGTTGCGCAGGATTCTCGCCACTAACCCTTAAGTGGTCTTATCAGCCAGAATATGGCCATGTTCAAGAAAAACAAAGATATTTCGCCTTATTTGGGATTTTCTGCCACAAAGATTGGACCCCATAATGCCAAATACTATTGCGACCGAACCTAAATGAGAATCAACGTCCTTCATAAGAAGACTATTTCCGCTCTTTTGCTCAGCTAGTAAATATAACGGATCTGGTCGGTCCAATAACGTTCCATCCGGTGTAAGGCCGCGTTGATATCTTCCAGTTTATTGTCCCCGAGTATCTGTCGGTCCGATATTCCACCTGCATGACGCTCGAAAAGATCGCTGACAACCTCGCAAATCCGTCTGCCATTGTCGGTCAACTTGACGCGAACGGCGCGACGGTCAACCTCACATTTCTGATGGTGCATATAGCCTGCCTCAACCAATTTCTTCAAATTATATGAAACATTGGACCCTTGGTAATACCCGCGCGATTTAAGCTCGCCAGCGGTGACCTCATTCTCACCAATATTAAATAGCAATAGAGCTTGCACTGAATTGATATCCAGAAAGCCTAGCCTTTCGAACTCGTCCTTGATGACGTCGAGAAGAAGTCGATGCAAACGCTCAACCATCGAAAGCGTATTAAGATAACTCGTCAAAAAAGCATCCGGCCCGGCTTGTTGGTCTTTTGCGACGAGAGATGAATGAATGCTCATGAAGCACAGCTCCGTTTTCTGATTACTTCAGCTACTCTACCGCATCACTAATCAAGAAAATGTTAAATCAATCAGTAAATTACGGTAAATTCGTCGCTTTGACGGCCTCACCGAACCCAGTTGAGATATTGTGAACTGGCGATTGGCAAAACTGTTTCGGGTTTTCCAAAAAGTCTGTTGCTGTCACCGCGTCGCTGATCGAGATCTGCAAACTCCACAGTATAGCGTCACGTGGCTACCTGTCTGATGTCTTGACTGATATTGCTGGCCGACACAAACAAGCGGACGTCAAAAAGTTGCTGCCCTGAAAATACGCAAAGCCCGTTTGACCAGCGCACCGCTTACAGATGCCTTATTATCCGAAGCGCAAACCCACAAGAAACAGGCTGCTGATGCCCATCGACTTCGAAAATAGGCAGCGAAATGTGAACCAAGAAGATGTCGAGAAAACTTGGGGTTATTCAGCCTTCATCCCCAAAGATACTGCGGCAAAAGTAGAAAAAATCACTCACGTCAAAGGCGTGAAGCAACTCCAACCAATATCATTGAACAACAAATTCAGCATGGAGCGCACCAGCCGCTTTAATTGCCTTTAGGATATCAATGGTATCTCTTGCGCCAACACCGAGCGCATTTAGCCCTTTGATTACATCTTCCAACGCAACCGCTTCTTCTATCAAAGCCATTCCCGCTGCATTGTTTTCTTCAACGATACCAGCATCAGTCCGCGGAACTATGATCGTATCCAAATCCGGGAAAAACGGATTTGCGCTGATAACGGCAGGCTCCTCTTGGACACTCAGTGTCAGGTTGCCTTGCGCCACTGCAACTCTCGATATTCGAACATCCGCACCAAGAACTATTGTTCCAGATCTATGGTCGACGACAACGCGAGCCTTCTGGGCTGGAGACACCTCGATGTTTTCTAGCTCTGACAGCAAATGCGCGACAGACGGAAATGGGCTTTGCCCCGCATCGAGTTGAACGGTCCCGCTATCGGTCATAGTCGCCAATTGGGTGCCAAAATGTTGGTTAATCGCTTTTTCTATGCGAACCGCGGTTGTGAAATCCGGCTCTCTTAGGGCCAGGTTCAACAAAGCATTTTGATCAAGAGAAAACTCTATTTCTCTCTCAATCCGCGCGCCAGATGGAATGCCACCGGAAGTCGGAACGCCCTGTGTTGTCGTTTCCGCGTCACCTTCCGCAACCACGCCCCCTGCGATTATCGAGCCTTGCGCGACCGCGTAAATTTGGCCGTCCGCGGCATTTAGCGGTGTCATGATGAGTGTACCGCCGAGTAGACTTTTCGAATCACCAATCGCAGAAACCGTGACGTCGATCTGACTGCCATTTCTGGCAAAGGGTGGTAAAACCGCTGTTACCAAGACCGCCGCCACATTTTTGGGCCTAAACTGCTCGCCGGTCACATTAATTCCCAAGCGCTCCAAAATATTGACCATTGCCTCTTCGGTAAACGGAGAATTGCGCAAACCATCTCCTGTCCCATTTAAGCCCACAACAAGACCGTACCCAACCAGGTCATTACCGCGAACCCCCGCGATATTGACCAGATCTTTTATCCTTGCTTGAACCGCATGGACAGGAACTGCGTCAAATACCATCAGAAACAGCAACACGGCACCCAATAACCGAGACAAGATACTCGCCTCCAATTTCTCGTGAAAATGCGCTCTAAATGTCCGGTTGCTCTTCTTCACTCTGATCACCGTAAGAAGTTAGACAAAGACAATGAGGACATGCGGACAATCACCTGATATGACATTTCCAGTTGTGTCTGAAGCTCCTCAAATTTGGTCGCCTCTTCAAAAGCATCAACCGCTGTGATCTCATTTCTCGCTATTTGCAAAGACGCCTCTTTTGCAACAACACGGACCTGCGCGTTCTCTACGAACTCCTCCCGTTGTCCTATCGTTTGCCGAAGCTGAATGATCTTCTCATTGGTTTGAAGTCCCTGGTTGCTTGCTGCCGATAGTAAGACT
Organism: uncultured Paracoccaceae bacterium; assembly: GCA_937920555.1. GTDB lineage: Bacteria > Pseudomonadota > Alphaproteobacteria > Rhodobacterales > Rhodobacteraceae > CAKZTM01. The sequence continues at coordinate 7,417 of CAKZTM010000022.1, forward strand.
TCTTGATCCTGCCAGGACGCTACAGCGCCATTCGCGACAGCGGCGGTTATCGAAAGGTTTCTGATAACCTCCTTTATTGCCGGATCATCGGCACGAATATCAAAGGCAACAAACTCGCCTGAATCGACCTCGACGCTGGCCGCATTGGAAACCGAACCAAGATAGGCCGAATTGGCGAAGCCTCCGGTGGGGTCGTTGAAGTAGAAATCGACAGCCGCTAAACCAGACGTCGCATCGGCGGCGCCACCCAAAATGGCTTCGATATCGGAAATAATTTGCTGCGACCCAACAATGGCAGAACCTCCAATATCCGCACCCGAGAATAGAGATTTACCCGCGACACTTTGGTTCAATGCGCTGACCACGGAATGCAAGGCGGCATCCGCGTTTCTGGCCTGTGTCAATGCCGCCTTTGGCGACTGCTCATTGAGTGCTGCTAAAACACCAAGCGAAAGCTGCGAGACATGACCTTGTATCCCTTCTAAAGCGTCTTGAACCGCTGCAAGCTCAGTTTGCCCGCGAGCTTGAGCTTGCTTGAAAAGACCTAGCGCTCCCAACTCACGATCCAATCCGTAGACCTGCCCCGTTTGGCCCGCTCTCGCCACGTCGCCCGCAATCTTCTGCCCGGACGCAAGCCTATCACCGGACAGAAAAACCTGCTGGCGCAGTGATGAGACCTGACGCTTTGCTGCTGAATGTGTTGACAAATTTCCGATGCCGGTATCGTGTACCATTTAAATCTCCAATAACCTGTTAAGTAGTTCATCTAGAACCGACATTACTCGTGCATTGGCTGCATAAGAGGCTTCGACCTCCATCAGGTTTTGCAACTCAGCATCAGTATCCACTGACGTTACCGCCCGTTCCGCCTCATAAAGCTCACTGAACTTTGCCCCATCATAACTGTTTTGATCCTCCCAACGAGAGCCCTCAGTTGCAGCGATTGCCGCGATCTCAGAGGCAAATCCGGCCGCACTCATACTGGCCGTAACTCCCATGCCGGCTGTCGGGGCGGCCAAAGATTGCGATGCTGTCGACAAATTTCGCAATATCGCATTTTGCCCCGTATCTCCTTGGACAACGGCATTCAGACCATCCCTCAACTTCCAGCTCTGCCCGCCCGACTGAGGATCAACCAAGGCGTTTAGCGAAATCCGCCCCGCGAGCCCTAATTGATTGGCCGATACGTACTGTCCTCCAGCATCTGTAAAAAAACCGGGATCAGCCGGCGCAAGTGTCGGATCAACCAAAGGGTTCTGAAAACGAGAAATCAAATCGCCCGCAAGGGCATCTATCTTGTCGTTAAACTCGGGCAAACTACTGTCACGCGCCTCGAATAACGCACTAAGTTCACCGCCATCATAAAACTGATTGCCCGAATTAACGTCCGCGACGGACCCATCCACAATCAAGCCCGACAAGGCGCCCCCAGCAAAGGTCATTCCATGCGCAATGGCGGGGACTTTGGTAAAGTCGAACTTAACGACCCGATCATCCAGCAAAGTACCGCCGTTTGGTGTAAATAATGCAACCCGTTCAAAGTCTCGCGCGACCACCTTAACAGGAATAATAGAATTGACTTTGTCGATCAGAACGCCTTGTTGGTCCTTGAGTGCTGCGACCGACCCACCACTTGCAATTCTCTCGCGGATTTCTAAGTTTAGATCAGCGATTTCGCCAAGTGCGCCATTTAGTGTATCAACACTGTTCGCGATCTTGGTGTCCATTTCCAACCTGAGGGAATTAACGTCCGAAGATATCGTGTTTAGGTTCTGGGCCAATCTCGAAGCTTGATCGAGCGCACCGTCCAATAGCGATTGATTGCTCGGGTCGTTCGCCGCACCAAGCAATGCATTATCGAGATCTGCAAATTGAACCGCCAACGACCCCCGCTCCGCTGGATCACCCAAGGAGGCCGCAAGCCGAGAGAAAACATCGGAGGTGACCGTTGAGGAACTGACATCAGCCTCTGCTTTTCGCCGCGACGCACTCACCACAAGGTTTTCTATTCTTGTGACGTCCGCCACCCGAACCCCGCCTCCATGGCCATTGAGGACATCTGAGCTAAGGTTGATCTCCCGGCGGGCATAGCCTTCCGTCATCGCGTTCGCAATGTTGTTAGAAACTAACTCCGCGCGCCGCGAACTCGCATTCAGACCCGAAAACGCATTATTAAATGCCGATGTTAAACCCATTTTTGCTCACCAACTTGATTAGATAAAGTGCGGCGCGTCGACTAGGGCCGACGCACCAAGGTCACCTTAACGTTTGATATTTGTGGTCTCTTGAAGCATTTCATCGACCGTCTGGATCACCTTCGCATTCGACGAATACGCACGTTGGGTCTGGATGAGTTGTGTCAACTCCCCCGCGATGTCGGTGGTGGATTCCTCTCTGGCAAAGCCAATCGTGGACCCCGTTGGTCCGTCGCCAGCATCCCAAAGATAAAACGGGCCTGAGTCAGGCGAAACACCGAAAGACTGGTTGTCTAGAGAGTTTAGACCATTGGGGTTGGCCACAGACGCCAGCGGAACCTGATATATCACATTGGAATATCCGGTATCATAGAGCGCATTGATGTAGCCATTTTCATCAATCTCCACCGCAACCAGCGAGCCCACAGCAGAGCCGTTCTTAGTCACAGAGGTCGGAGAGAACGAAGCCGAAAGCTGTGTGAGATGTGACGACGTTCCGGGAATACCGATCTCGATATCAATTGGACCGCCGTTTACCTGAATACTGGCAAGGCCCGTGGTAAGATCATAAGATGCGGTCGCCGGGCCGTTTGTGTTCACCGAAGCGATTGCCCCACCGGACGCTGAGGTCGCATCGAACAAAACCGTAAAGTCGCCAACAACGGCACCACCGGAATCGCTATCTGTCAGCACCATGTTCCATTGGTTCTGTGTACCGGCAGGTGGAACAGAAGGTGTAAATGTGGCATCAAGCGTCTGTGCCGCGCCCAAATTATCATAATATTCAATCCCAATGGAAAAAGGCGTGCCCGGCGCCCCAGGCTGGGTAGAGGTCGCAGGCAAGTTCACGCCCAAACTGATCGCGTCAGTACGGTTAGCGGCAAACTGATTGTATTGGATTTCAACTGGAACCAAGCCCGAGACACTGTCTCTTGACTGCGAAGGAATATTGCCATTCGCATCGGCAGCCCACCCTAGCAAAACCATTCCCGACTGCGTTCGAACGACACCATTGCTGTCGGGCTTGAACGACCCCGTCGTGACAAGCTGAAGCGGCAGGTTACCAGTGCCATTATTGTTATCGATCGCTGAAATCGGTGTGACGGGAAGCATTCCCTTGCCCCCAATGGCAATATCAAGAGAATTCGTCGTGGTCGAAAGTGACCCTTGGCTATCAACCTGCCGGAACGCGGTCGCACGTACACCGCCGGATGTGTAGGCCCCTTCCCGTGACGTGAGCGCTACGGACGAAAAATCAACATCAGCTCTTTTATATCCGTACGTCTTGGAATTGGAGATATTATCAGAAATTGCCGCAAGTTTGCTGGCATTCACATTTAGCCCGGTAACACCAGCGTTCAACGAAGATGATATTGTCATTTAGCTGCCTTCTTTGATTTGACTGGCTGTATTATTCACGTTTGTCCTTAACGCCCCGATAAAAATTCATGATTAATACGGACAATTTTAGCGGAGCAGAATGATCTCAACGCGGTTATTGCGGATGTCCGTAGCACTCTCAAAAGATGGTTCTTGATCCGCCTGCCCGGTCACGCGCGCAATCCGATTGCTCTTCAAATCATGAGACAAAAGCATGCGCCGCAAAGCATGCGCGCGATTGGAGGACAGCTGCCAATTCGGATTTTCATCAAGATCAAGAACCGGTTGAAAGGAGTGGCCCGAAAGGGCGACACGATTGCGGACTGTTTTTACGACCTTCGAAATAACATCCACCAACTTCGAAAATTCTTCCGTCGGCGTGTCGGATCCATCCTCGAAAAGGCGCGCACCTTCCTGATCAAACAGCTCAATAACCAGCCCCTCATCAGTCAGGCGCGTTCGAACGTGCTGCAATAATGGGTTATCGATCTCGCTTTCCCCCGAAGAACCGGTCAGCAACCCTTCCAAAAGCTCAAACTCTTCATCTTCGCGGGTAATCGCGGTGCCCAAACTTTCCGATGAATTGACGTCATCGTCATTCGCCTCAGACGAAGACGTACCGGTTTCCCCCTTGGCCTCGTCTTCATCAGTGGGCGAAAGATCCGACGCACCCCGACCGGCCTGCGGCAGATTGACCTCGGCAAAAACAGTTTCACCACCGAACGGACCGTTGCCACCCCCAGAAGTTCTGTGAATTGGGATCGTTGGACTAAAATAATCCGCGAGACCCTTGCGCTGTTTCTCGGTAGTGGCATTCAACAACCACATAAGAAGAAAGAACGCCATCATGGCCGTCACAAAATCCGCATAGGCCACCTTCCACGCGCCGCCGTGATGACCACCCCCGGCAACCACCTTCTTTTTCTTGATAACTGTAATATTTTGGTCGGCCACAGCCCAGTTTCCCGATGATTACACCGGAGCAATGTCACAAGTTTATTTATATTGGGTTAGCAATCGCCACTGGCGGCTTATTGACTGCGCAAAGCCTCAAACTTTTGCTTCTCGGCCGTATTCCACCGCAGGGTCAATCGTCCAAAATCTTCATGCTGTTCTTCGGATACAACAAGATTATGACTGTAGAGCCAAGCCCGCAGCTTGCCCTCCGCCGCTGGTAAATCACACACTTCCGTGGTCGTGTCCCCTGACAAAGATGTCTCAATTTGAAGCAATAATTCATCAAGCCCGTCTGACGTCTTCGCCGAGGTGAGCAAGGTGCGGTCCTGACGCTCCGCATGGGTCACGCGGGTTGAAAATTCGGTTTCAGTTAACAAATCAGCCTTGTTCCAAACATGGATCATGTCGGAGCGCGCATCATCAGACACCCCCAACTCGCTCAGGACGGCTTTAACATTGCGTGCCTGAAAATCGGTCTCCGGGTGAGAGATATCTCGGACGTGAAGCAAAATATCCGCATCAAGAACCTCCTCCAATGTCGCTCTGAATGCCGCGACCAATTGTGTCGGCAGGTCCGAAATGAACCCAACCGTATCGGATAAGATCACTCGGCGGCCACTTGGAAGCTCAATGGCGCGCATGGTCGGATCAAGAGTGGCAAAAACCATATCCTTTTCCAACACATGCGCACCGGTTAACTTGTTGAAAATCGAAGACTTACCGGCATTCGTGTAGCCCACAAGGGCCACGATAGGATAGGGGATTTTCTTGCGCGATGCACGGTGAAGCTCTCGCGTTTTCACGACCTTCTCCAACTGGCGCTTTAGGCGGATGATTGCATTATCAATGCCTCGGCGATCGGACTCGATCTGTGTCTCGCCCGGGCCGCCCATAAAGCCACCGCCGCCACGTTGCCGCTCAAGGTGGGTCCAACTTCGCACCAATCTGGATCTTTGATAAGTCAAATGCGCCAGATCGACCTGTAAAACGCCCTCTCTCGTTCGCGCTCTTTTGCCGAAAATTTCCAAAATTAACCCGGTTCGGTCAAGCACCTTAACCTGCCAAGTTCGCTCCAGATTACGCTGCTGGATCGGGCTTAGCCCACCATTCAAAACCACCAAATCAATATCAAGTGACTTCAAATCCGCAGAAAGCTCTTTGACCTTGCCAGAGCCGAAATACTGCCCCGCATTGACCTTGGGCAGATTGACCTGGCGGGTTTCCACGACCTCAACATCCAAGGCCTCAACCAAGCTCAACGCTTCAGCAAGAGCATCACCTGTATCCCTCTGACCCGCAGAATTGGTCAGATTTGGTTGTAAAATACAGGTCCTCATGGATGATTTATATCAGTCCTCGCCGTCGCCGTCATAAAGTGAGATCGGCTGCGCCGGCATGATTGTTGAGATGGCATGCTTATACACCAACTGGCTCTGCCCATCGCGACGCAACAGGATGCAAAACGGGTCAAACCAGGTGATCACGCCCTGAAGTTTCACCCCATTCACGAGGAAAGTTGTCAAAGGAACTTTGTTCTTTCGAACATGGTTCAGAAATGCATCTTGCAAGTTTTGCTTGTCGGCAGCCATGTTTCTAGCTTTCTTTTTGGATGGGCTGACCACATCGGGACAGCCTCGCTCTTATATACCCTTGTACAAATGTGGTCTGTTCGGCGAAAAGTCCATAGGGATGTGAAAATTAACAAAATATTGATCAAACCCGCCAGAGAGTGGCGTTTAAAAGTGCAATGACCGCCAATATCTCCATGCGCCCGATGATCATCGCGATGTCGAGATACATTCGCGCATTGTCTGAGAGCTGGGAATAGCTTTCAATCTCGCCGCCAAACACCACCGACAATGGACCTGTGTTGCTAAGGGCCGCAATTGTCAGGACGAAGGCGGATTCAAAACCAAGTCCACAAAGAGACAGCGCCAAACTGATCCCCGCAATGCTCAAAATGAACAACATCACAAACATCCATGTGACATAGGCGCCTTCGCGCCGGATGTAGCGGGCATCTGCACCCGCCCCGGCAATGCTATGAGGATGCACCAACCGGGCAAGCTCACGTTCTCCGTGCTTGAGCAGGACATAGACGCGCAACAGCTTAATGCCACCGGCCGTGGTGGCGATACCGCCTCCCAAAACGGTCAGTGACAACAGGATCAACCCGGTACTGCTCAGATTTGCCCAGGCTTTGGCCAACCCCCACTGATCGCTTACAAATCCGGTCGTTGTCAAAAACGAGATCGAGGTGAACAAACCACCCCACCAAGCATTAAACGCACGCCAAGGCGTAAAACTTGTGTCATCTGCGGCCAAGCCAACAAAATGGAACAGGAATAATACGGTCGAAAAGACGACCGCGATGACCAGTGCAATCTTCACTTCCGGATCCTTAAAAATACTCTCTGTGCTTATTCTTTTTTGCCAGTTGAAAAACCGGTGCGACACCGCCAGCAAAAGAAACAACAAGATCACCATTTCGCCAAGCAGCCCGGAGGTACCTTGCTCCAGGCCGCCAACAGGTGACACACCACTGGTCGAGATGATCGCCATAGCATGGCACAAGGCCACAAATCCGTCGTCCCCCAAAATAACAAGTGCGATGGTCAGCACAGCAGTTGTCATGACATATAGCGGACCAATCCGGCGGACCGACCGAATGATCCGGTCGGACGGACCTATGGCCTTGCCCGCCTGCCCTGACGGGGTCGCACTGCCGCCTGCGCGCACCTCAAACCCACCCAGACTAAGCGGCTCCATAATCGAAATGGCAGCGGTCACAATCACAAAGCCGCCAAACCAAGCCACCACAGAGCGCCACAAATGAAGCGGCCGTGACAGATCAGAGCCTTTGTCAAACAGGCTCGCGCCGGTCGTGGTAAAGCTCGACATCATTTCGAAATAGGCCTGACTTATGGAAATACCGGGCACCAAATTCGAAAACGGCAAAGCGCAGACCAATGGCAGAAACAGATATGCCATCAAAAGCGTGATCAAATGCAGCCTGCCAGAGGATTTCGGCTTCCGGTTTAACATCGCAAGCGCGGTGATCAGGGTAATTGTAAACAACACCGCGCCACTGAACGTAAAAACCCGGGCCGCCTCAAAATCCCCAATCAAAAGCGCGTAGCCCGCCGGAACGAACATCAACAGCGTCGTCGTCAGCAACAAATAAACAAACAAAGGCAGCGCGCGCATGTCCATTGTCAGAAGAAATCGATTGAGACCTGAAACAGTTTTTCGACCTGCGGGACATCCGCCGCCAAAACGAATACCGCCAACAGATCTCCCTCCTCCACGCGGGTCGATCCCGTGGGGCTAAACGTGTCTTTCCCCTTTTGAATGCTCCCAACGATTGCGCCCGCGGGCCATTCTACATTTCGGATTTCCTTGCCTGCAATCGGCGAAGAGTTGAGCACTTGCGCCTCGATCACTTCTGCCTCCGCATCACCAACCGAATAAACCGCCCTGATCCGACCATGGCGAATGTGGCGCAAAATAGAGGATACTGTCGTTGCTCTGGGATTGATATAGGCATCAATTTTCAGCGGTTGGAGCAGACTAACCAGCGTCGGATCATTGACCAAGGACACCACCAGCGGCACACCAACGGCCTTGGCACGCGCGCTTGACAGAAGATTGGTCTTGTCATCATCCGTCACAGCCAAAACCGCGTCGGCGCGCTCGATATTGGCCTCCTCCAGAAGCGTCATGTCCAAACCGTCACCATGCAACACAATAGTGCGCTCCAAACTATCGGCGGCCTCTTCGGCGCATTCACGGTTTTTCTCAATAATCTTGGCCCGTATGCGGCGGTCGTCCGCTTCGAGCCTCGACGCAATAGCCCGCCCTACATTCCCGCCTCCGATAATGATGAACCGCTCGCTGCGCTGTTGAGACTTGCCAAAAATCTCCATTGTTCGGCGCACATCCTCAGCATCGGAAAAGACGTAGATATCATCACCGGCATAAAGCTGATCTTCTGGCTCAGGAATGAACAGGCGGCCTTCTCGGCGCACCCCCACCACAATCGCACGAAGCGTGGAAAAGAGCTCTGACAACTGCCGAAGCGGCGTGTTGAGCGCCGAACACGTGTCATCCAGCACAATTCCCAGCAGCTGCACCTTCCCGTCTAAAAACAGCTCCGTATCGAATGCCCGAGGGGCCGAGAGCCGCCGCATCGCGGCTTCCGCAACCTCTTTCTCAGGTGAAATGACAACATCAATCGGCATGTGATCACGCCGGTAGAGATCACTGTAAATCGCATTAAGGTAGGATTGTGAGCGCAACCGAGCGATCTTCCGCGGCACCGCAAAAACCGAATGCGCGACCTGACAGGTCACCATGTTGACCTCATCAGAATGGGTGGCCGCGATGATCATATCCGTGTCGCGCGCGCCAGCCCGGTCCAACACATCCGGGTGAGAGGCAAAACCGGTGATCCCGGTTACATCCAAAGTATCGTTAATGGAACGAACAAGGGCGGGATTGTTGTCAACCACCGTGACATGATTGTCCTCGGTAGAAAGGTGGCTGGCGATTTGCCACCCAACCTGCCCTGCCCCACATATTATGATCTTCATGCGTTGAGCTCCACGTTCTCTCTGGCCAAGCCACTAACACCGATATGCGCGATAGCCAACGATGCAGAGTTCAGGTGATCTCTTCTTCCACCTGCTCGTCCAACTCCGCGATCCGTGCGCCTGATCTTGATGTGGTGATCACATTGAGCGACTTGAGCTTGCGGTGCAGAGCCGACCGCTCCATCCCCACAAAACTTGCGGTCCTGGAGATATTTCCACCAAATCGGTTAATTTGAGCAACCAAATACTCCCGCTCAAACATCTCACGGGCCTCGCGAAGCGGCAGACCTGAAACCGCCGCACTCAAGGTGATGCCCGTCGCCGTGCTGTCAGGTTCCGTACCAACGCCCGAGGCGATCTCAGAGGCATCAATCGTCTTCTCGTCGCCACCAAGGATCAAAACCCGCTCCAGCAGATTTTTCAACTGACGGACATTGCCGGGCCACCGCATCGTTTGCAGATGCGCCAAGGCATCCTCAGACAACTTGCGAAGCTGTAGTCCCTGATCCTTGTTCAACTCCGAAATGAAGTAGTCGCACAACTCCGGAATATCGTCGCGCCGGGTTTCCAACGACGGCACCACAATCGGCACCACATTCAACCGGTGATACAAATCCTCGCGGAACCGATTGGCCTCCACTTCCGACGGCAAGTCTTTGGTGGACGCAGAAATGACCCGCACATCGACGCGAACCGTGTCAGAGCCCCCGACACGACTGAAGTTCTGATCCACCAGCACCCGCAGGATTTTCGCCTGCGTGCCCGGCGGCATGTCAGCCACTTCGTCAAAGAACAAAACACCGCCATGGGCTTGCTCAAAAAGACCCGGCTCATGACCGCGCTCTTCAGACTGACGCCCGAACAGAACCTCTTCCATACGGTCTGATTCAATGGATGCAGAGGTCACCGACACAAACGGCCCGTTGGCCCGGTCGGAATGAGAATGCAAATAGCGCGCCGCGATCTCTTTACCTGATCCCGGTGGGCCCGATAACATCACACGCCCGTTGGTCTTTGCGACCTTGTCCAATTGACTTTTGAGCGTCTTGAACGCCGCCGAATTGCCCATCATCTTAGTGGCCGTGACGTCTTTCACCCGCAAGGACGCGTTTTCCCGGCGAAGACGGGACGCCTCCATGGCCCGGTTCACCACCACCAAAAGCTGATCAATATTGAAGGGCTTCTCGATGAAATCATAGGCGCCCTGCTTTACGGCCGCCACCGCAATTTCAATATTGCCGTGACCGGAAATGATCACAACCGGAATGCCCGGATTGTCGATTTTCACCTTCTTGAGGATGTCGATACCATCCATGCGACTGTCTTTGAGCCAAATATCAAGAATAATCAGATCGGGCGGCTCGTTGTTGAGCTCTTTGAGGGTGGAGTCTGCATCCCAAGCTAAACGCGCCGAATGACCATCATCCCGCAGGATGTCACCCACCAATTCGCGAATGTCTTTCTCGTCATCAACGATGAGAATATCACCCATAAGTCTGCTCCTCAATTGTTCTGCAGGCGACGGCTACGCCACCTTCTCTTGTTTCTGCGATTCCGACCGAACTTGGCCATCCAAACTAAAAAACGAAATTCTTACCTCAGCGCCAAAACTGTCATTGCCATCAAATACCGGTGCATCGCGCAACTCCATCGCACCACCATGCTCCTCAACGATTTTCTTGACGATCGACAGACCAAGCCCCGTCCCCTTGTCGCGGTGCGTGACATAAGGCTCAAACAACTTTGCCCGCTGCTCAGGCAGACCAATCCCGTTGTCTTGCACCTGCACAGTCAAAGTACTGCCGTCCGAAACGATATTTACCCGAACTTCCGGGTGATAGTCCGCCTCGGCGCTCTGGCTTTGCGCCTCAATTGCCTCGGCGGCATTTTTCAGCACGTTGTTGAACACTTGCGACATCATCGTTTCATCAAACTCAAAATGCACAGCTTCGGTGTCAAACACCCGCTTGAACTCGATACCGGGATGAGCCCCCTCAATCAAAACCACCGCATCGGTGATCACAGGGACCAAATCACCCTGCCTCAAATCAGCCGCCGGCATCCTTGCAAACTTGGAAAACTCATCGACGATTTTGCGAAGGTCTTCTGTTTGGCGGATGATCACATCAGCATATTGATTAAGCGCATCCGCGTCATCGCCCGCCACAGGCATGAACTTCCGCCGCAGGCGTTCTGCCGACAGCTGAATTGGCGTCAAAGGGTTCTTGATCTCATGGGCAATCCGGCGCGCCACATCACCCCAAGCCGCCGTTCTTTGGGCGGAAACAAGCTCGGTGATGTCGTCAAAAGTAATAACATACCCCTCCACCTGACCATCATCAGACCGGGCACTGATCCGCGCCATCAGTTTCTCGATTGCCGCAAATCGGGTCACATCCACCTCAGTCACGGCAGCACTTTGACCCTTTTTCTTCAGTGACTTGAACAGTGGTTGGAACTCCGGCACCACCTCGCCAATCAACTTGCCGCGCGCAATCACACCGTCAAACCCAAGCATGTCTTCGGCGGCGTTGTTGCAAACATCGATGCGACCTTGCGAGTCCAGCCCGATCACCCCAGCAGTGACGCCCGACAATACGGAATCAAACAAACGCCTGCGCCGTTCGGTCTCGTGGTTGACCTCAATCAGAGCGTCCTGTTGCCCCTTCACCTGCTCGGTCATACGGTTAAAAGTCCGGCCCAACATGGCAATCTCGTCATCACCGCCGCTGTCATTGACACGCACATTCAGATCGCCCGAGCCCACCCGTTGCGCCGCCGCCGCCAACACACCCACAGGTCGCGCCAGACGCTCGGCAAACCACAAAGCGCCCCAGATGGAGGCTAAAATCACGATCAGCGCAAAGCCCAGATAGATCAGAGCAAACTCAAACAGCAACCGCCCGCGATCCGACTCCAACTGTTGATAAAGCGCAATTGTCTCTTTGGTTTGATCAAGCAGGCTCAGAATTTCCCCGTCCACATCGCGCGACACATAGAGAAACCGATCCGCGAAGGCCGGAATAACTGCCAAAGCCCGAAACTCATTTTGATCCCAGTCCTCTATAATCACCACTTCACCGCGCCGCGCCAAAGCGATGTCCGCAGAGGTGGGCGGATCAAACCCAAACAGGTAACTGCGTTCGCCGCGGGCCTGAATATTCAAACCGCCGTCGATGACGTAAGCCTCGGTCAGGCCGCGCTGAATTTGCTTTTGCCCACGCTCCAGAAGAACCCTGAACTCCGCCTCCGAGATCAACGGAAATTGCACCTTTTGATCGTTCAAAAAGCCCGCAAGCAGCTTCACATCTGAAGATAGGTTGACTTTGTGCTCGTTCTCATAGGCTTGTGCGGCCGATAAGGAATTACCCACAACCTGACGCACCCTGTCCGAGAACCAGCCCTCCAGCCCGAAATTCAGCGTGATTGTCGCGAAAATCGCCACAACAACCGTTGGAACAAGTGCAATCAACGTGAAAACACGGGTCAGCCGCATATGCAGTTTCGACCCGGCAGAACGTTTGCGCCGCGCCGAGATCATCCGTGCAACCCGGCCCGCGATCAAACCCGCAATGGTTATGACGTAGACAATGTCGGCCAGAATAACAGCGCGCAGAAAACCCTGATTGCCACTATTTTCTAGACTGCCAAGCACCACAAAAGTCGCCAGAATAAGCAGAGGCCCCAAGACAACCAGTCCAAGAGTGAGCCAATTCCGAAACTTTCGCGTAGATACAAACTCCGTCAGAGTTCGTCCGCTTTTGGTGACAACGTTATGCTGCAATTCTGCCCTCGTGTTCGCTGGTAGCGACACAGTTGTTGCATCTTTACATCATCTTTTTACCGCGTGTCACGCTAATATCAAGCGCTCTAATCTTTTTTCGCAGTGTATTTCTGTTAATTCCCAATAATTCAGCGGCTTTTATCTGATTTCCGTGGGTTGCAGCCAGTGTTATGGCAAAAAGAGGCATCTCAACTTCCTTGAGAATCCTTTGGTATAATCCCGGCGAAGGCAGCTCATCGCCGTGCAAATCAAAATACCGCTGAAGATGTTGTTGCACAGAACCTGACAGCTTTTGCCCCTCTTCTACGTCAGCCCCGGCAGGGGAGACAGGTCGCCGGCTCAGCTCCTCCTCAATGGTTGCAACTTCTATCATTTCGCCAGTGCCCAAAACCACGAGCCGGTGGATGAAGTTCTCCAATTCGCGAACATTGCCCGGCCAAGGCTCCTGCTTGAGCCGCTCAATAGCGGCGGGCGCCAAAGATTTTTCCGACAACCCGTTTTGCACAGCACTTTTTAGAAAATGACGCGCCAGGTCCGGCACATCCTCGGAACGATCCGACAAAGCAGGCAACCGAATGGGGACCACATTAATGCGGTAAAACAAATCCTCGCGCATCCGACCCTCGTTGATAAGGGCCCTCAAATCCTGATTGCTCGACGCTACAATCCGAAAATTGGCAGTAATGTCCTTGGTGCCCCCCAAACGCCTGAACGAGCCCTCCTGAAGAACCCGCAACAATTTACGCTGCGCCTCAAGAGGTACGTCGCCAATCTCATCAAGATATAAAGTGCCGGACGCCGCATGCTCCAACTTCCCAATCGTAGGCTCGGCAGTTCCGTTGTCGCGGCCAAATAATTCAGCCTCCAGCGCATTTTCGGATATGGAACCAAAATTTATCGTCACGAAAGGATGCTGCGCCCTGTGACCAAAATCATGGAGCGTTCGCGCCACCAGCGCCTTACCGGTTCCGCTTTGCCCGGTGATCATCACACTGAGATCCGTGTTCATCAAGCGCGCGATGATCCGGTACACTTCCTGCATGGCCGATGATCCACCAATCAGCGGCATGCTGGGCTCAGCCGTATGGCCCAAATCGCTTTTAACGGATGTGCGCGGCGCATGTGCGGTCAATGCCTTGTTCACATGGCCCAAGACCTCGCGTAGATCAAATGGCTTTGGCAGATACTCATATGCCCCGGCCTCATTGGCACGGATGGCCGTCATGACAGTGTTTTGAGCGCTCATGATAATCACGGGCAGATTGGGCCGCTTGCGTTTGATCGCCGGAATTAAATCCAGCGCATCCCCGTCAGGCATCATGACATCGGATACCACCACATCGCCCTCGCCTGCCTCAATCCACTGCCACATGGTCGCAATGGTCGAGGTGGACCGGACCCGGCACCCGGCACGGGTTAGCGCCTGGCTCAGAACCGTTCGTATGGTCCGATCATCATCAGCAACAATTACCGTCCCGTCCATCAGCTCACACCCCGCACATCAGCCGACGTGAATACGGGCAATAGAATTCGAAAAATCGTACGCCCCTCCTCGCTGTCGCACTCAATAACACCACCATGGTCGGTCAGCACCTTCGACACAAGCGACAGTCCCAGACCACTTCCGTTGACCTTAGTCGTGACGAATGGGTCAAAAATGTCCTCGATCAAATCGGGCTGAATGCCCTTTCCGTTGTCCGCGATCAATATCTCCAGCGGCAAACCTGCGGCCACCGCGCCGGGCACTGTTAATCGCACACCGGGACGAAAGGCTGTTTTGATCGTGACAACCCCGCCCACAGGCGGCACGGCCTCCGATGCGTTCTTGATCAAATTTTGAAAAACCTGATGAAGTTGATCCTGATCGCCAACGGTGGGCGGCAAAGACGGATCATACTCCTCGATAAATCTGACATGGGCCGCATGCCCGGCTTTGGCCAGCTTGACGGTCCGGTCGATCACATCATGGATATTGACAGATTCGCGCGATGTCGGCCGCATATCGCCAAATTGCTCAACACGGTTGACCAAATCGCCAATGCGGTCGGTTTCACCCACAATAAGGTTGGTCAACTCCCGGTCAGCCTCGTCCAAATTCATCGAAAGCAACTGCGCCGCACCAGAAATACCCGCCAGTGGATTGCGAATTTCATGGGCCAACATCGCCGCCATTCCCGTAACAGACCGCGCGGCACTTCTGGAGGCCAAAGAACGATCCATCTTTTCCGCAAGCCCGCGGGGCGTGAACAACAACAGCAGATCACCGTCACCCCGACCGATTTGCGCGGCTTGCAACGTGCCTGTCCTGAGCGCTTTGTCTTTCCACGCAAACTCAACTTCATATTGAACCACAGACACAGACTTTTCAGCCGCTTGGCGCACCACATCAAGAACCCGGCTGGACGAGCCGACAAACTGCTCCAGCGACTTTCCGGTAACCTGCTTGGAAGACGCGCCCACAAAACTCTCCGCCGCCGAGTTCATACCCACGATTTTGTCCGCATCTTGTATGATCAGCGCGGGGATCGGCAGCGCACTCCAAACGGCTTCATAATCAACGCCAGTCATGCGGCCACCGAAACCCGTTTGCTCAACCCGCGAAGGCTCTCGATAAGCGCCATGACCTCTTGGGGATTGTTTTCACGAAAAAGCCGCGCACGGACATCGTGTGACCCCTCAATCAGATCCAAATACCATCCAAGGTGTTTTCTGGCATTTTTCACACCTAAAATCTCACCGTAAAATTCCAACATGGCCAAATAGTGCCGCTGCATGATGTCCACCAGCCCGTCCAAATGCGGCGCAGGATGGACGACCCCGCCAGCCAACCCGGATGCGATCTCCGCCAACAACCAGGGCCTGCCTTGAATGCCCCGTCCAATCATGACCCCTGACGCCCCCGAGGCCGAAAGCGCCGCGCGGGCAGTCGCCAGATCAATGATATCACCATTTGCAATGACCGGAATGTCCACCGCATCGACCACAGCACGGATCGCATGCCAATCCGCATGCCCTTTGTAGAACTGACTTCGGGTCCGCCCGTGGACCGTCACCATCTTGATACCGGCCTCTTGGGCGGCTTTGGCAAGCTCGGGCGCATTCCGCGACGTCTCATCCCAACCCAACCGCATCTTGAGCGTGACAGGGATGCGCACCGCCCCCACCACGGCCTCGATCAGCTCCAACGCCAACTCAGGCTCCTTCATCAAGGCCGAGCCGGATGCCCCGCTGGTCACCTTTTTCGCAGGACATCCCATATTGATATCAAGTATCCGCGCACCATTCGCCTCGCAAATGCGCGCGCATTCCGCCATCCAATGCGCCTCGCGACCGGCAATCTGAATGGACGTATTGGCAAGGCCAAACCCCAACTCCGCACGCAAACGGGTAGAAGGCTTGGCCTGCACCATCTCCTGACTTGCCACCATCTCCGAGACCACAAGCCCCGCTCCAAATTCCGACACCAGATTGCGAAACGGCACATCCGTTATGCCCGCCATAGGAGCGAGAAACACCGGGGTCTCAACTTGGATATTGCCGATCTGGAACGACAAATTCTGTTCCTTTTTTATTGGGTTACTCCTGTACCTTCGCTGGGGCCTTCGCGCAATGGGTCAAATCCGCGATTGTGATTGGAATTGCCGCTGCGCTATGCATGCACCAGCATAGATCAGGCCAAAGGACCGCCAGAGTGAGGAATGCCGCCATCATTGTTGCAGCCGGGCGCGGACATCGCGCAGGCGGCGCCATACCCAAACAATATGTGCAAATGGGGACCAAAACGATCTTGGCGCGCAGTATCGAGGCCATGTTGGACCATCCCCAGATAGACGCCGTGCTGGTCGTGATCCATGAAGATGACCGGCAACTCTACGAGGCCGCACTGACAGATATCACCGATGACCGCATACGCCCGCCTGTGGTGGGCGGGGAGACCCGCGCGATATCAGTGCGAAACGGCCTGGAGGCGCTGGAAAAAGCGAACCCCCAACACGTATTTATTCACGATGCGGCCCGGCCGTTTTTGACCAAAGATACCATTGATCACTTGATAACGGCTCTGGCGCAGCACGATGGTGCGTTTCCCGCCATCCCGGTGGCCGACGCGCTTTGGCACGCAGACACCATGGCCCCTCAGGACCGCAGCGGGCTTATCCGGGCGCAAACCCCGCAAAGCTTCAAGTTCAGCAAAATACTGACGGCCCACAGGAACGGTCAACCAGACGCCCGCGACGATGTTGAGATCGCCGTGAAGGCCGGTTTGCGCGTAGAACCGGTGACCGGAGATGAAGGGAATTTCAAGGTGACCACGCAAGATGACCTGAACCGCGCCCAACAGCGCCTCATAGACCCGCCGGACATACGTGTCGGACATGGCTACGATGTTCATGCCTTCACCGAAGGAAACGCGGTGATCCTCAACGGCGTCGAAATCCCCCATAGCCGTAGCCTGAAGGGCCATTCGGACGCGGATGTTGCCATGCACGCGATCACAGACGCGATTTACGGCGCCTTGGCCGAGGGCGATATCGGGCAGTGGTTTCCGCCGTCCGATCCACAATGGAAAGGTGCAGCGTCAGATATTTTCCTCAAACACGCGGTCGAGAGGGCCCAGGCTCGCGGATTTCAGATCACCCATATTGACTGCACTCTCATTTGCGAAGAGCCGAAAATCGGCCCCCATGCACAAGCAATGCGCCAAGCGCTTTCGGGGATCACAGGACTGGAACAGGGGCGCATCAGCGTGAAAGCAACCACCTCCGAACAACTTGGCTTCACTGGCCGGCGCGAGGGCATAGCCGCGCAAGCAACAGCCACATTGGTCAGCCCATGAGCAAGATCATCGCCACTTTCTTTGGGGTCGGCCTCGCACCATTTGCCCCGGGCACGTTTGGCTCACTGGCAGCACTCCCGGCATGGTGGGCGCTGAACTATCTTGGTGGCTGGCCATTGGTCGCCTTGGGAATAGTGCTCAGCTACGCGGCAGGCGTATGGGCAACAGCCCAGCAAACGGCAGGTTCCGATAATCACGACCCGTCGGAAATTGTCATCGACGAGGTTGCCGGACAGTGGCTTGCACTCCTGCCGATCTCCCTTGGACTTGGGGTGAGCGGGCTGGTTGGGATCGCACTGGCCTTTGGTTTGTTCCGCTTCTTTGACATCACAAAACTTGGCCCCGTAGGCTGGGCGGACCGAATGAATACACCCACGGGGGTCATGCTCGACGATATTATTGCCGGAGCTTTGTCCGCGACCGTGTTGATTCTAATCGGATTTTTGTGGAGCTAGGTGATGTTTCAGGATCAATGCGCCACAATCATTGAACGCTACCGCACAGCCGGTTTGACCATCGCAACCGCAGAAAGTTGCACCGGCGGAATGCTCTCAGGCGCCTTAACCCAAATCGCCGGATCTTCCGACGTGTTCGACCGCGGCTTTGTGACCTACTCCTACCCCTCAAAGACAAAACTGTTGGGCGTGCCCAGCGACATGCTGGCAGAGCACGGCGCGGTCAGTGCGACGGTGGCGCAGGCCATGGCCACAGGCGCTCTGAGCCAGGCTCAAACAAGCGTCGCCATCTCCATCACCGGCGTGGCCGGGCCCGGTGCCTCGGAGCATAAACCCGAAGGACTGGTCTATTTCGGCTTGGCCTCAAACACCGCCGCGCCGATTACCGTCAAAAAGGAATTTGGCGCTTTGGGACGCGATCAAGTCCGTCAGGCCAGCGTCGCACAGGCTTTGGACATGCTTCTGGGTTCCATCAAAAATCCGGCCCAAACGATCAATATTTAACCAAAGCCAGACAATCACTGATCCCGCGCAGGCTAAACATGCGGCATATGCGCATTTTTTGTGCAAATCACGCGTTCACCTCCCCCATCAACGCACAGAGATTTTGTACCAGCCCAGCCGCTTCGATAAAGCGGCCTCAAATTCAATCGAGGGAAAATCTAATGAATGGCGCTGATACAGCTTGGATCATAGTGGCAACCGCCCTGGTCCTATTTATGACACTTCCGGGCCTTGCCCTGTTTTACGGAGGCTTGGTGCGTGCGCGAAACGTATTGTCGGTCCTGATGCACTGCATCTCGATTGCATGCCTTATGTCAATTCTATGGTTAATCGCAGGCTACTCCATCGCATTTGGTCCCGGCGACAGCGGTGTCTGGGGCGGCTTGGGTAAAGCCATGCTCAATGGCGTGGACGCCGATACCGTGTCCGGTACAATCCCCGAAGTTCTTTTCTTCGCCTTTCAAATGACCTTCGCCGTGATCACTCCGGCTCTTATTGTAGGCGCTTATGTTGAGCGGGTAAGCTACTCATTCGTATTGGTTTTCTCGTCCTTGTGGATGCTTCTTTGCTACGCACCCGTAGCCCATTGGATCTGGGGCGGCGGCTTTTTGTCCGATGGCGGCATCTTCGGTGAAACCGGCGTGCGGGATTTCGCAGGCGGCATCGTAGTTCACGAAACCGCTGGATTGGCGGCACTGATGGTCGCGTTTTTTCTGGGCTCGCGGAAACACAAGACAACTCCACCGCACAACCCCGGTTATGTGATGATCGGCGCGTCCATGCTTTGGGTCGGCTGGTTTGGCTTCAATGCAGGCTCCCAACTGGCCGCAGATGGCGGCGCTGCCATGGCGCTTGTGGTCACTCATATCTCCGCTGCAACCGCGTCGCTGAGCTGGGCTGCCTATGAGCGGATCAAGCACGGCAAAGCCTCCATGGTGGGTCTGGTCACAGGCACCATCGCGGGCCTTGCCTCGATCACACCGGCATCCGGATTTGTCGGCCCGACAGAGGCCCTGCTTATCGGCGCTGTTGCGGGCGTTCTGTGCCAAGAGGCCTGCGGATGGGTCAAAAATCTCATGAACATTGACGACACACTTGACGTCTTCGCGGTTCACGGTATCGGCGGCATCTTTGGAACCATCATGATCGCGATCTTTGGCTATGGCAGCATCACAGCACAACTGGGATCACTGGCAATTGTCGGAGTTTTCACTCTCGTGGTCACCTTCATCCTGATCAAAATCTCCGCAGCAATCGTGGGTCTGCGGGTCGATGAAGATACCGAGACAACCGGCCTTGATCTGGCCGCGCACGGCGAGCGCGCTTACGACATGAGCTCATAAGAGCCTGCTCAAAACACGGGCTGGAGGGCGCGGGAAACTGCGCCCTTTTGCCATTTCTAAACCTCTGTTAACGCCGCCGATTACCCCGAAATAGGGGTAAGACCTTGCCGGACATGACCGCCAAACCCAAACCGTTAACGGGCGGGTTGCTCACTCCACATAAACCGGCCGCGCTCCCGAACCGCCCCAAGCGAAATGTCTTGCCGCAGGTCGGCCTCAGGAATTACCCAACACAGAAAGACACCTAAGGCGCGCTCATATGCCTTTACGCATGTCTCAGTGATTCGATCCAACTCGCACAGGCCACACAAAAATGGCTATAATCAGCTAAAATTGAAAATTTGAGTCCCAATAACAGCCCATAATGCCGATATATCGGGTTTTTGAGCTCAAAATCGCAACTTGGACTTACAAAGCAAAGCCACTGGACCTAATACTCCTGAACATATTTAATATTGTCCCGGCAACTTAACTGTTGCCATACAGGGCAGTGGCTATAAGTGACGCCAGATATCTCGGCTTACCAGCACGCTTTAGGGAGACCCCAATGACCAAAATGACCACAGAAGAAGCCTTTGTAAAAACGTTGCAGATGCACGGCATCCGCCATGCGTTCGGGATCATTGGCTCGGCCATGATGCCGATTTCGGATATTTTCCCAAAAGCGGGCATCACGTTCTGGGATTGCGCCCATGAAGGCTCTGCGGGCATGATGGCGGACGGCTACACACGGGCCACCGGTGAGATGTCGATGATGATCGCCCAAAACGGTCCGGGCATCACCAATTTCGTGACAGCCGTGAAAACGGCGTATTGGAACCACACACCGTGTTTGCTGGTCACACCTCAAGCGGCCAACAAGACGATCGGTCAGGGTGGTTTCCAAGAGATGGAGCAAATGAACCTGTTTGCCGATTGTGTGGCGTACCAAGAAGAAGTGCGCGACCCCTCCCGCGTGGCGGAGACGCTGAACCGCGTGATCATGCAGGCCAAGCGGGCGTCCGCACCTGCCCAGATCAACATCCCACGCGATTTCTGGACACAAGTGATCGATATCGAGCTGCCGATGATCGTCGATTTTGAGCGCCCCGCTGGCGGTGAGACGGCCATTGCTGAAGCGGCGAAGATGCTCTCGGAGGCGAAATTCCCGGTGATATTGAACGGGGCCGGTGTTGTTCTGGCCGAGGGCGGCATTGAAGCGTCGAAATTGCTGGCCGAGCGTTTGGATGCGCCTGTTTGTGTGGGCTATCAGCACAATGACGCGTTTCCGGGCAACCACCCGCTCTTTGCGGGCCCTTTGGGCTATAACGGCTCCAAGGCGGGCATGGAGCTGATCAACAAGGCGGACGTCGTTCTGGCTTTGGGCACGCGGTTGAACCCGTTCTCTACCCTGCCCGGTTACGGCATCGACTATTGGCCAACAGACGCAAAGATCATTCAGGTTGATATCAATCCCGATCGCATAGGTTTGACCAAGAAAGTAACCGTCGGCATCGTGGCGGATGCGGCCAAGGCGGCAAATGGCATTATGGCACACTTGTCTGAAAGTGCAGGAGATGCGGGTCGCAAGGATCGCACGGATCTGATTGCCAAAACCAAATCCGCTTGGGCGCAGGAACTGACCTCGCTGGATCACGAGGATGATGATCCGGGCACAACCTGGAACGAGCGTGCCCGTCAGGCCCGCCCCGACTGGATGTCTCCGCGCCAAGCATGGCGGGCCATTCAGGCGGCCATGCCGGAGAGCGCCATCATCTCCTCGGATATCGGCAATAACTGTGCCATCGGCAACGCTTATCCGTCTTTCCCTGAGGGCCGGAAATATCTGGCGCCGGGTCTGTTCGGTCCATGTGGCTACGGTCTGCCGTCGATTGTGGGTGCCAAGATCGGCCAGCCGGACGTGCCTGTGATCGGCTTTGCCGGTGACGGCGCTTTCGGGATTGCGGTCAATGAGCTGACAGCGATCGGTCGCGATGAGTGGCCGGCGGTCACACAGATCGTGTTCCGCAACTACCAGTGGGGCGCTGAGAAGCGGAATTCCACCCTGTGGTTCGACGACAATTTCGTGGGTACTGAATTGGACATGAAAGTGTCTTATGCGGGGATCGCGCAGGCCTGTGGTTTGCAGGGTGTGCAGGTCAAAACTCAAGATGAGTTGACCGAAGCGCTGGCCACAGCGATCAAAGATCAGATGGACAATAACAAGACCACCTTGATCGAAGTGATCCTGAACCAAGAGCTGGGTGAGCCGTTCCGCCGCGACGCCATGAAAAAGCCGGTTAAGGTGGCCGGTGTCGCCGCATCCGATATGGCAGCCGAATAACGCTTGAAGCTTTTCGCGAAAGCAATGACATTGCCCCTCGACAGGTTCGCCCGTCGGGGGGCTTTTTTATGAGGGATTTCTATGAGTGCATCGCCGTTTCTGACCACCCGTGAGGCAATTTGCCCGCCTGATCTTCTGGCCCGCGCCCAAGAGATTGCATCGCCCCGCGTCGCCATTGCGGCAGCCGGATCAGCACTGCCCATGGAGGCAGCGTTTGAGGCTACACAGGCCGGCATCATGGAACCGGTGTTTGTGGGCGACCCCGGCCGCATCAAGGCTGAGGCCGACACGCTTAACTGGGATATCTCCGGGTTTCAGGTGATTGAGGCCGAGGGCGAGGAAGGCTGCGCCACAGCCGCGGCACTTGCGTGCGGCGAAGGACGCGCAGATGTGCTGATGAAAGGGCACCTGCATTCCGATACATTCATGCGCGCGGCGGTCTCGCGAACGGCAGGCCTTAGAACCGGTGCGCGGTTCGTCCATATTTTCCACATGACCCATCCAGATGGCGGCAAACCCTTGCTGATCTCGGATGCAGCCGTGAATGTCGCCCCCAATATGGAGACCCGCCAAGATGCCCTGCGCAACATGGTGCATCTTCTGAAAACCTTGGGCAACGCGCGCCCGAAAGTGGCAGTTCTGAGCGCCACAGAAAGCGTGATCGACAGCGTGCCTTCATCTGTGGAGGCCGATCAGATCGTTGCGTGGGCAAGCGCTGAGGTCAAAGACGCCGATGTGGCCGGGCCACTCGCCATGGACGGAATTATCTCGCCACAAGCCGCATCCATCAAAAAGATGAAAGGCCCGGTGCCCGGTTATGCGGATGCGATCTTGGTGCCCGATATCGTCTCAGGCAATGCGATCTTCAAAAGCCTCGTCTATCTCTCAGGCGCTTGTGCCGCAGGCGTTGTGATGGGGGCGAAAGTGCCGATCCTTTTGACCTCCCGCGCGGATCCGGCGCAGGCCAGACTTGCCTCGGTGGCGTTGGCCTCCATCATCGCCAACGGCTGACGCAATGGAATTCGCCGCACGACTGGCTGATGTTATCACACGCGCAGGCGTCGGCATGTTGCTATGGGTGGGCTTGGGCTATCCCAGCATAGTCGGCGACCCGCTTTTGGTGGTGTTGGTGATCCAAATTGCGCTGATCGTGGCCAAACCCGCCTTTGAACTGGCCACCGAACCGGGCGGAACCAAATTGCGACTTGAACGCCGATTTGGTGTGCTGCCACTTTATATGATCGCAATCGCGCTCCTGTTATTCATGTTCGACATCTATTTTCGCGAACGCCTCAACCGGATCGAGATGTTGGGCCTCGCGATCACCCTGATCGGCACCGCCGCGCTGATCCTTTACGGGTTCCACCGCACGCGGTTATTACGGCGCAACGGATTTTCGCAAATCTCAGGGATTTGTCTGGTTTTTGGATATGCGGCCACGTCGGGCGCACTTTTGGTCGGCCAAGCACAGCTTTCAATCATCACCCTAATCGGCATGGCGGCTTTGCAATTGGTCGATTGGATATTTGCCCCCAAGCGCCCACAACACGCGGTGCTTGGCGCAGTATTTGCCTTCGTGATCCCGCTTGGCATGCTCACCAGCCTACAGATCGGCCACGCCTTGGCGGTGCCCCTAATCCTGTCTTATCTTGGCGGACAAGCCCTTCTTAGCGTGCAACCAACAACACCAATATCCCGATCACAATCAACATGATCCCTGTAATCTCACGCCCCGATGATCGCTCTTTGAAAATCACGTAGGAGGCAGCAAAGGTGAACACCAGCTCGATCTGACCCAAGGCACGAACATAGGCTGCATTTTGCAAGGTCATGGCGGTAAACCACCCAAGCGATCCCAGCATGCCCGTCACCCCGACCCACAACGTCACCCGCCATGCGGCAAACACCCGGCCCATTTCGCCCGGCTCGCGGAACTTCAGATAAAGGCTCATCAGCGCGGTTTGCAACACGGTGACAAAAGCAAGGGTCACGGCAGCCCGGATTAGAAAATCACCGCTGCCAAGAGATAGCGATGCGGCCCGGTAAGAGACCGCCGAGATGCCAAAAAGCGCGCCTGACCCCAAACCGATCAGCATGGACCGAGAGAAAAAACCCCTAAGCGACACATCCGCCGGGTTCACTGAGATCAGGATAACCCCCAAAAGCGAGATCAAAATCGCCACAAATCCCCAGCCGCCAATTGCCTCGCCCAGAATGATAATGCCAAAAATGACCGCCTGAACGGTCTCAGTTTTTGAAAACGTCACGCCCACCGCGAAATTGCGCATGCCAAAAAGCTGGACCAAAAGGGCGGTGGCAAGGATTTGGGTGACCCCGCCAATGGTGCCAAACACAAAGAAGCCGGTGGTGGTCTCTGGCAAGGCTGCGGTCCGGCCCGATTGCAAAATGACCACAAGGATCAGCGCCAAAGGTGCCGCCCAGACAAACCGCGCATAAGTGGTCCCGAATGTAGAGAGCTGACCTTTGAGATGCTTTTGCAGCATGAACCGCAAGTTCTGCGCGAAGGCCGCTGCGATTGTGATGGGGATCCATAGCTCCATTATAGGAGACCCGCGTAATCCGCAGCCTCGGTCAAGACCAAAAACGGGCTCAAGGCCTTTCGGTAGGCCGCCACATCCACGCCTTTGGCCGCAATATAGACCGGTCCGGGTGTGGGTGACGTGTGGCTTAGAATACGCAGCGATTGAGTTGCGGGCTCGAAGCGCTCAGCCAGTGTCCATGTATGGGCATCAATTGCCGCAAAATCAGCATCCCCGCAGGCCACCATTTGCATGGAAGCGCGGTGACTTCCCGTCTCAGTGCCCTGCCCTGCGGCCAGACCTGCGGTGTTCAGTGCGTTCAGACCAGATTGCGAACACGCGCTGTTAAACGCATAGGGGCGCCCGGCCAAGTCGCCCGGCGTAAGCCCGGATTTCTGATGCACCACGATATGCGAATTATATTGCCCCGGCGCGCATCCCTTCAGCCCTAAATCCAGCGCGCCAATCAAAGCCACTTTGGTGGACAGCTCGCGAATATAAGGCAGACCGCACGACTGCCCCAAAACCAAATCAGCGTGCGTCCAGCTTTGCGTATAACCCGTGGACCGGTCCAGCGCGTCCGGCGCCTCTATACCTTGAGCCCTCAGCGCGTCTCTCATCTTGCTCCAAAGCGCATCATTTTCGGCCCAAACTTCGGGCCAGTCATACATCGGCAGGGAGGCGTGCATCGATACTCTCTATTTATAGTGAGGATGGGCCACCGGCTCCTTCATGCGGAAGAGATATTGGGCCATCATATTTTTATAGGACGGATAGCTGTAGCCCAAGTTGCGTTCAAGGAAGTTCTCCCGGTTCTCAAAATAAAGTGCGGGCAAGCCGTACCAAGGCGTGTCCGGTTTGATGTGATGGACGGCGTGGAAGTTATTGTTGAGAAACAAAAACGCGAGTATCCCGCGATCCTCGATAATGACCGTGCGCCCGCCCGCATGTTCATGGGCCTGATGCTCCAGAAAAATACGGATGCGCAAAACCGCCATCCCCAGATAGACTGCCAAAGCGTAACCCCAAAACGGCATCGACCCAACAGCACTCAGCCATAGGATCACCGGAAGAATGCCAATGCCGTGCAAGACCCAAGCCCGCATCACCGCCCTGTCCCCATCCCGGATCATGCGCCAATCGGTTTTCATGAACGTGTACTGACTGATCAAAGGCCCGAGCAGCATCCGCCCCAACAGCGTCCCATTGACGCTCAGCAGCAGCCTTATCGGTCGCGATAGCCGATGCCAAACCTCAGGATCAAGATATTGGCTCTCCGGGTCGTCATAAGGATCGGTCAGATGCGCGTCCTTGTGGTGGGCCAAATGGGTGTCGCGAAAGCGCTGAAACGGGATCAACACGCCGATGGCCGGGAAGACCAATGCATCGCACAAAAGCTGGTTGCGGAACGGATGCCCGTGAATGACCTCATGTTGCAACGAGGAATGCAGGGTAATTGACAGCGCCAAAAGCCCAATGCCCAGCGCCAGCGACATCCCAACCAACAATGTGGTCGCAATCGCCCAGCAGGTATAACACAAGACGGCCACCGCGACGGTGGGCCATTCGATATCGATATTTTTCAAAAGCGACGCTCTAATTTCGTCCGACATGCGACTGTGCGTAGGAATGGGTGATCGGTCAAGTGTTTTGGGCTGCAAAAGGTCCATTACAAGTTTTGGAGAAACTGTGAACACAAGTCATGAGGGGTTTTCGCCAACCTCGTCTATATAGGATTCAAACATGTATTGGAGTTTTTCAAAAATGACATCGCGTCGCCAGTTTTTAACCATGACCTCTGCCGTGGGCGGAGCAGCTATCGCATCCCAGATTTTACCGATCTCGGCCTTTGCCCAAAATTTCGAGGTCTCTTATTCCGATGCGGAGTGGAAAAAGATGCTTTCCCCCGCCGAGTTCAAAATTCTGCGCCGTAAAGGCACCGAACGCCCCGGATCTTCTGATCTTAATGCCGAAAAGCGCGCGGGCACGTTTTATTGCCGCGGCTGCGACCTGCCGCTCTACTCATCGGAAACCAAATATGAGAGCGGCACCGGATGGCCTAGCTTTTGGGCGCCCCTGGATGACGCCGTGCTTACACGCGCCGATAATTCGTTTTTCATGAAACGCACAGAGGTGATTTGCCGCCGCTGTGGCAGCCATTTGGGCCACGTCTTTAAGGACGGCCCCAAACCAACCGGCCTGCGCTACTGTATGAACGGTTTGGCTATGACCTTTAAGGCCGCTTAAACCAAAGCACCAATAAGGACATATTTCAAACGATGGGCGCTCTCCCCTCAGAGCGCCCATTTTGATTCTTTCCCCTCACGTTAACCTCCGAACAGCGCGAATCGACGCGTCCCAAAATGGGACAAAAGTGAAAAAATGCTGTTTTTTCTGCAGGAAACCGCATTTTCCTCGAAATGAGGCGAAATCGAGAATTCCGCTTCGAGATTCAAAAAACCTATATTTATTAATTGGTTAACGTCGAAAATTTGACTGCGAATTCGTTTTTTCGCCTTCCCGCGCCCATAAACTCCAACAAATTTCCGCCTAACTCTTGCAGTGAAAGACACCCATCCAAACGAGATTGTTTCGAGTGTTGGGCTTGAACATCTCACCCCCCGGGCCGCGCCCCCTTGTTGTTTTGTAGCGGCTCAAAGTTTGGATGTGTTTGTAGGTTTAATGCGCATGAGTGTGCGCGCGTAGTGAGGACTAGTAATGGCTATTTTTGAAATCGGTGCTTTTACCGAGCAAGAACTTTTGGATCAGGGTACGGCTGGCACAAATATCGGATACGGCGACGTATTCACAATGCCTTCCACAACAAGCGTTGTGATGGAAGTTACAGATAACGACAGCACCCTTTCTGGCGACAGCTGGAACAATGAGAACGCGAACGACCAATCCGGTCAGACCGCGACAATCACCGAGAACGGGACCGTTACCTCCGAAGGTGAGCAGATTTACGCAGAATGCTACCACTGGGTCAGAGACCAAGATGGCAACTGGTTCATCATGATCGAGATCGAAGTTGAAGGCGGCGGTGACGACTATTTCACATTCTACGGTGGCGCACCTGCTGAGGGTTCGGTTCTGACAGTTGTATGCGCTGGTAATGTGCGCTGTAACTGGGTGACTTATGACTGCCTGATGGAGCCAAACGGTGTAGCGCCTCCCTTGGCCAACGACGATGCGGCGTCCATTTCCGAGACTGAGACAGCCACATTGAACGTTCTGGATAATGACGTCGATGTTGACGGCGATTTCCTTGAAGTATCCGCAGTTGACGGCGGCACAGTTGGTGAGCCGTTTGAAGTGAACTCCGCTGAAGGTTACTCCGCGATGGTCACTCTGAACGCCGATGGTTCCATGACCGTTGTGCCAGGCCCTGAGTTCACTCAGATGGCCGAAGGTGAGACCACAACAATTTCCTTTGACTACACAATCACAGACGCCGATGGCCTGACATCAACCGCGACTGTGACCGTTGAAGTCAACGGTGAGACAACGCTTGAAGCCGCTGACGACGTGATCATCGTCTCTGAGGACGAAACAGCCGGCGACATGGACGGCAACGTTCTGGACAATGACACCATCGACGGTGTGGCCTATGACGGTGAAGTTTCTGCCGTTGACGGCGAAGCTGCAAATGTTGGCAATTGGATCGAAGGCAGCGATGGCGGCCGGATCATGATCAACGCTGACGGCTCGTTTGACTTTGATGCGGACGGCGATTTTGATGCGCTCGACACAGGCGAGAGCATGGACACAACCTTCACCTACCAGATTTCCTCTTCTGGCGAAGTCGTGGCCGCTGAAAAGCAAAACATCTTGTTCGTAATTGACGTCTCCGGCTCCACCGCTCCGGCCACTTTCGAGGGCGGCTCTGTTGGTGATCTGAACAATGACGGCATGTCCAACACAATCTTGGACGCGCAAATCGCCTCGTATCTGGCTCTGTCTGACCAGATCGCAAGCATGAACCTTGACCCAAGCATGGTTGATATCGGCCTTGTGTGCTTCTCATCGACTGGTGCTGTTGTTGGCACGTTCGAGCCGGGTTCATCCGCGCTTGCGGACGCTCTTTCAGGTCTGACCGATGGCGGATTGACGAACTTTGACAGCGCGCTTGATAACTCGATTGACTGGTTCTCTCAGGTTGAAGCGACCCCTGCGGACAACAACGTGATGTTCTTCTTGTCAGATGGCATGGTCACAACTGGTGGCACGGATCTGGCCGATGAGATGGCAACATTGACTGACACATATGACGCAAAAGCGATTGCGGTTGGTGTCGGAAACAATGCCGATCTCGATGAGCTGAACATGATCGACAACACAGGTGGCGCGCATATCGTCACAACAACGGACGCGCTGACAGCCGAGTTGAGCGAAGCGTTGACCGAAGTGGTCGACATCACTGACACGGCCACCGTGACTGTGACTGTTGAAGGCAAGACCGACTATATCGCCATTGCCGACACAATGACTGTGTTTGCTTCTGAAGGTGCAGGCGATGCCGATCTTCTCGACAGCGGTGCCGCGTCCGTTCTTGAGAACGACATGAAGGACGATGGCACTTATGACGGTCAGGTTGAGGGCGTGAACAATGCCGCTGCCAACGTTGGTGTGGCCGTTGCAGGTACAAATGGCGGTCTTTTGACCATCAATGCAGACGGTACGGTTGATTTCGACGCAAATGGCGAGTTCAACAACCTTCTCGAAGGTCAGTCCGACACAACAACATTCACATACGACATTGCCGACGGCAAAACAGCGTCCGTGACTG
This sequence comes from uncultured Paracoccaceae bacterium, assembly GCA_937920555.1. Lineage (GTDB taxonomy): Bacteria > Pseudomonadota > Alphaproteobacteria > Rhodobacterales > Rhodobacteraceae > CAKZTM01. The sequence continues at coordinate 37,113 of CAKZTM010000022.1, forward strand.
TGACTGTGAACGGTGAGACTGTGCGTGCGGCCAATGACGACGTCATGACCGTGTCCGAGAGCGAGACATTCGGCGATGCCGATCTTCTCGACAACGGTGAGGCCTCTGTTTTGGCCAACGACACCCAGAACGGCGGCGACTACACCGATGTGGTTGGTACCGTGAACGGCGAGTTGGGCAACGTGAACAGCTTCGTTGCAGGCTCCAATGGTGGTCTTCTCAAGGTGAATGCTGACGGGTCTGTCGACTTTGACGCAAACGGCGAGTTTGAAGCCCTGACTGACAGCGAAAGCGCTCAGACAACATTCACATACACTTTGATCTCCGGCGAAGAAGCCACGGTCACTGTGAACGTGAACGGCGAGACTGACTATGACGCCGCGGACGACGTGCTAACTGTCATGGAAAGCGAGACATCCGGCGATCTGGAAACGCTCGACAGCGGTGAGACGACTGTTCTGGCCAACGACACTCAGGACGGTGCGGCTTACGGCGGGTCTGTCATGGGCGACGCTGGAATTCAGGTCACTGGCTCCAACGGTGGTTTGGCGACAATCTTCGCCGATGGTACAATCGACTTCGATGCCAATGACCAGTTTGACTATCTGGCCGATGGCGAGAGCGCGACCACAACCTTCTCTTACGAGATTGCGGGCGGCGAGACAGCGGACGTGACTGTCAATGTGCTTGGCGAAGATGACGCGACCACAGGTGGTCAGGTGATCAACCTTGCCATCATGATGAGCTCTGCGCCAACAATGTACGCAACCGCTCAAGGGTCTGTCATTGGCGTGCCAAGCTACCCGGACGTGAACGGTGACGGTCAGGACAATCAGTTGATCGACATGGCCTACCTGATGCTCAACGACTTTATGTCCGATGCGTTTGATGTGGCGGCCGCAGCCGGTGTGACACTGAACGTCTCGCTGGTCAGCTTTGGCGGCAATGCCGCTGGTGTCGGCGAAGGCAATGAGTTCTGGTCCGTCAACGATGCCGCCTCTTGGGACGGACAGTTGCAAGCCAAAGTCGCAGCCGATAACGGCTCGGACTATGGTCAGGGCTTCAGCAACGCCAATGCATGGTTTGACGACGTGTCTACAGCCGGTTCAACCAATGCGGTGTTTGTGATCGGTGACGGTTTCACAACCGGTGAGTTTGCAACCGCCCAGGCCGACCTGATTGCCGAGCATAATGCTCAGATCGATGCCTACTTCCCCGATCTGGACGCTGGTAATGCAGGTGGTGTGGCCGCGTTGAACGCCATGGATGATGATGGTCTTGCCGATCAGATCTTCACCGATGACGTCGCTGTCTCGTTTGGTGGTCCAACAGCGCTCGACGCGCTCGACCTCAACAACTTCATCGCTTAACCTTAAAGCGATCCAATAAAAGTAACCTCGGCCAGAAATGGCCGGGGTTTTCTTGTCCCAAATCCACGATATTAAAGGCCGGATGTCAGGCCAGTCCCAACTCTTCGAGTATCTCTTGCGTATGTTCCCCAAGTTTTGGCGCGGTACGCTCCAAACTCAGGTCCGATGCCGAGAAATTCCACGGCCCCCGCACGCCGGGCACACCACTTTGTTCAACGCTCATCGATCTTGCCTGAATTTGAGGATTTGCAAACACCTCATCAAGCGCATTGATCGGCCCCGCCGGAACATTCACCTTCTCAAACGCCGACAATAGGTCATCCTTCAACCAGTTTTTCGTGGCCGTCTCAATTATCGGCGCGAGGATATCGCGCGCCGCCACACGGTCGTGATTTGACGCGAATGCGGGGCTGTCTTTCTCGACCTCAAGCCCCAAAACATCGCATAACCGCTGGTATTGCGCATCATTGCCCGTGGCCACAATAATATGCCCATCAGACACGCTAAACACCTGATAAGGAACGATGTTTGGATGGACATTCCCGACCCGCTCCGGCGCCTTGCCTGTGCTCAGATAGTTCATGCCCTGATTGGCCAATGCAGCGGTCGCACAATCAAGAAGCGACATATCCAGATGTTGCCCTTGGCCGGTGATCCCCCGTTGCACAAGGGCCGCCTGCACGCCAATCACACCGTAAAGACCGGTAAAAAGGTCGGTCACGGCCACACCCACCCTTTGAGGCTGACCGTCCGGATCACCGGTGATCGACATCAACCCACCCATGCCCTGAATAAGGTAGTCATAGCCGGCCCGGTGGGCGTATGGACCCGTCTGACCAAAACCGGTAATTGAGCAATAAACTAATTTGGGATTGATCTCGCTCAACGATGCATAATCAAGCCCGTATTTGGCCAAACCTCCGACCTTGAAATTCTCGATCAGCACATCGGCCGTGGCCACAAGCGCGCGAATAATCTCCTGACCTTCCAGGGTGGTGAAATCCACGCAAATGGAGCGTTTCCCGCGATTGGCCGCGTAAAAATACGCCGCCGTTTTGTCGCCACCGCGCTCAATGAAAGGCGGGCCCCATGCCCGCGTGTCGTCACCTGACGGTGATTCGACCTTGATCACATCGGCCCCAAGATCGGCAAAGACCTGCCCCATCCACGGACCTGCAAGAATTCGGGACATGTCGATGACCCGAAGCCCCGTCAGTGGGTGCATCAAAAGAACGCCTGAATGTCGGTTTGCGCCCGTCCCAGGATCAGAGCATGCACATCATGGGCACCCTCATAAGTGTTCACCGTCTCCAGATTAAGCATGTGGCGCATCACCTGAAAGTCCTCGGAAATCCCGTTGCCGCCATGCATGTCGCGGCTCATCCGGGCAATATCAAGCGCCTTTCCGCAATTGTTGCGCTTGATCAACGAGATCATTTCCGGCGCCGCGCGGCCCTCATCCATCAGGCGACCGACACGCAAAGCCGCTTGCAGCCCCAGAGTGATCTCGGTCTGCATATCGGCCAGTTTCTTCTGGAATAGCTGGGTGGCGGCCAAAGGTTTACCGAACTGCTTGCGGTCCAACCCGTATTGCCGTGCGCCGTGCCAGCAGAACTCGGCCGCGCCCATGACACCCCACGCGATCCCGTAACGGGCCCGGTTGAGGCAGCCAAATGGCCCTTTAAGGCCGGAAACATTGGGCAAAAGCGCGTCCTCACCGACCTCGACGCCGTCCATGACAATCTCGCCGGTGGTGGACGCACGAAGGCTGAGTTTGCCGCCGATTTTAGGCGCAGACAGGCCTTTCATGCCCTTTTCAAGCACAAATCCTTTGATTTTGCCGTCATGAGCGTCCGATTTGGCCCAGACCACGAAAACATCCGCAAAGGGGGAATTGGAAATCCACATTTTCGACCCCGATATGCGGTAACCATCGGCGGTCTTTTCAGCCCGCGTCTTCATGCCCGCAGGATCCGACCCCGCATCGGGCTCTGTCAGCCCAAAACAGCCAATAAATTCGCCGGACGCCAATTTTGGCAGGTATTTCTGGCGCTGATCTTCGCTGCCATACGCATAGATCGGATACATCACCAAAGACGATTGCACCGACATCATAGACCGATAGCCGCTGTCGATACGCTCGATCTCGCGGGCGACCAATCCGTAACTGGTGTAGCTCGATCCCAAACCGCCATATGCCTCCGGCACGGTGATCCCCAACAAGCCCATCTCACCCATTTCCGCGAAAATCTCTGGCGCCGACACCTCGTCGCGGTACGCGGCAACCACCCGCGGCGCAAGCTTGTCCGCGGCGTAAGAGGCCGCCGCATCGCGCATCATCCGCTCATCATCGCTGAGCTGGTCTTCGAGTAAAAACGGATCATCCCAAGAGAATGCCCCCAACCCCGGTTGGTCTTTCGCTTTCAGTTCAACATGCTTGTTCATCGGGACGTCTCCATACATGGCAACAACCATAATCGCACCAGCGATACACAAAACGGCCCACAAATTGAAGGCAAGATTTCAGCGTGACAGGCAAAGATGCGGCTGTTAGCGTTGAGGTTGGCGAAATCTGTGGGGGATATGCCGTGATAAGATTTTTAGTTGTGGCCGCTTTGCTGTGGCCGGGCGCAAGTGTGGCCCAATCCATCAACGAGAACCTAATTGGCACGTGGTCGGGGGGCGGCACGGTGCATTTGAAACCAACCTCGAAATCGCAACGCACCTCTTGCAGTGCCACGTTTGATCAGCATTCCAACTTTTGGCTGCGCGGCGCTGTCAGTTGCAAGAAGGGCCGCCGCACGGACCGGGTCGAGCTGCGCTTTACCCAGCCCAACCGCGCTGGCGATTTGCAAATGAATATCGTGGGCAAAAACGGCAAAGCGCTGGTGACGTTTGAGGGATCGATCTCGGGCTCGGAAATAACGCTCTTTCACCCAGAGGTCTTGACCTTTTCGGGCGAAGCTTACCGCCCGGTCTTGCGTATAGATGCGCAAGGCGATGGATTTCGGTTCAGCCAGATCGGCGTGCCAACCCGAAGCAATACGTCGCAGTATATGATGTCTGATTTGATCTTTGAGCGTCTGACAAACTAACGTCGAAAGATGTGGTGCGACCAAAAAGCAAAGCAGTCGCGAACTTAAGCATCAGCCCCTACAGTCTTTAAAATACGCAGGCCACAAGGCGCAGATGTGACTGCATTGTGGCACAATTGTGATTTCTCAACTCAATCCAATAGCTGGTCGAAACCGCAGGGCCTTTACCGCCGGGATATCCGCGCTTATTCTTTTTTGAACTTTTTCAAACGGGTGCCATGTTACAGCGCGACATCTCTCAAATCGGGTTTCTGATATTTCCGGGCTTTCCGATGGCGTGCCTGACCTCCATGATCGAGCCTTTGCGCGCCGCGAATGAAATTTTGGGGCAGACCGCATTTGCGTGGCAACTGATATCGGAAACCGGCGCGCGCGTGGTCTCCAGCGCTCAGGTGGCGTTTGACCCCGATCACCCCTTGAAGGACACGGCTGAGATTGATCACATCTTCATTCTAAGTGCGCCTCAAAGCAGTTTTGAGGACCCAAAGACGTCCATTGCGGTTTTGCGCAAACTCGATCGCTATGGCACGGTGTTGGGCGGGGTCAGCGGCGGAATATTCCCGCTCGTGCGGGCCGGGCTGATGGATGATCACAAATGCTCGGTCCATTGGTGCTACGAGACCGCATTTCGCACCGAATTCCCCGATTTCCCGGCCTCAGGCGATGTGATTGTCAGGGATCGCAGACGGGTCACGATCTCTGGGTCGGCGGCGGCATTTGAATTTGCAATCCAGCGGATCGAGGACCGGTTGGGCCCGGACATGGCCACAGAGGTCGCGTGCTGGTTCCAGCATCCCTTGGTGCGCGGTGAGGGGGTGCGCCAAAGAGTGCCGACCGCTCAAAGCTCCAGCACCGATGACATGTTGCCCGACACGGTGGCGCGCGGGGTTGCGTTGTTTGCAAAACATATCGATCTGCCAATCTCGGTGGCGGAGGTTGCCGACGCGCTCGGCGTTTCGGCCAAACAGCTGGAGCGCAAATTCAAGAAATCCACCGGCCAAAGTCCCAAGCAATATTACCGGACCATGCGCATGAAAGCCGCGAGACAGCTGGTGATTTATTCCAAAGACAGTATGGCAAGTGTGGCGGCGGCTGTGGGCTACGGCTCGGCCACGCCCATGCAGGCCCATTATAAAGCGACATTCGGGATTTCCCCGCAGGAGGAGCGGGCCCGCGTCAACATGTTTCGTGTGAAGGACAATATGTCCGTCCCGTCGGCCTGAGCTTGCCCCCGAAGTGTGACACACCATGCCTACATGTGGATCCGCAAAGGGCAACTAAAGCAGTCGCTAAGACGAAACACGTAAAAGGCGCCTGAGCCAAAGGCGGGAAGCGGAACGCGCCCGCCTTCTGGGTGATGGCGGATCGTGCGCGGGCACACCCGCCGGACCGCCTACACGTTGAGCATCAAGTGCTGGCGTTCCCACGGACTGATAACTTGCAGAAACTCATCCGCCTCAGTCTGCTTAATAGACACGAAAAGCTCCGCAAAATCCTGCCCCAGAATGTCGTGTAGTTTGCTCTCGGTCTGGAACAGTTCAATGGCGCTGAGCACACCGCGCGGCAGGGAGTGGGGCAAATCATAGGCCTCCGAGGTGAGCGGTTTGGTCGCTTTGAGCTTCTCTTTGAGGCCCAGATACCCACAGGCCAACGTCGCGGCGATGGCCAGATAGGGGTTAACATCCATGCCGACAACGCGGTTCTCGATCCGGCGGGCTTGCGGATCTGAGACCGGCTCACGCAGCCCCACCGTGCGATTGTCGCGGCCCCATTCAAGATTGATCGGCGCAGATGCATCAGGCACCAAACGCCGGTAGGAATTCACATAAGGAGCCAGCACCAGCACCGCTGCGGGCAGATATTTCTGCAAGCCGCCAATATAATGCAGGAATTGGTCAGAGCGCCCGCCCCGCGCGGTTGAGAAGATGTTTTTACCAGTCTCAAGATCGACGACTGACTGATGAATATGCATGGCAGACCCCGGTTGGTCCTCGATCGGCTTGGCCATAAACGTGGCGTAGCAATCATGCCTGAGGGCGGCCTCGCGGATCATGCGCTTATAGGTGAAGACTTCATCGGCCAGCTCAAGCGGGTCGCCATGTTTGAGGTTCAACTCCAACTGGCCAGCACCGTCCTCTTGAATGATTGTGTCGATCTCCAACCCTTGGGCCTCGGCAAAATCGTAAATGTCATCCACAACCGTGCCAAACTCATCGACACCGGAAATCGAATAGGCTTGACGGCCCGTGGCGGTCCGCCCCGTGCGGCCCTTGGGCGGCTCAATCTCATCGGTCGGATCGAGATTTGGCTTGGTCAGGTAAAACTCCATCTCCGGGGCCACAACCGGCTGCCAGCCTTCGTCCTCATAGAGCTTGAGCACACGGCGCAGCACGTTGCGCGGAGCAAACCCCACCGGGTCGCCATTTTGGCGGTAGAGGTCGCAAATCACCTGCACAGTAATGTCGGAGGTCCACGGAACAGCCCGAGCGGTGGAGATATCGGGAACCATAAGCATATCGCTTTCGGTCCATGCGTTCTCAAACTCAACCTCCGCATAGTCGCCTGAAACGGTTTGAAAGAACAGGGCCGGCGACAGATACATCCGGCCGGTCTTTAAGAACTTCTTGACCGGCATGGCTTTGCCGCGCGCAAAGCCAACCACATCGGGGATGACGCATTCCACCTCCTCGATCGTGCGGTTGTTGAGCCAGTATTTCAACGGCTCGGGAAAGTCTTCGAGCTTTGGGAGCGTGGGAGCGATTGCCATGGTGGACCCGATTTGTTGCGTCAGTACAAGACGTAGAAGGTTTCGGGGGGCGCTCCAAGGGGGATGATTAGCGATTGCAGCCTTTCTGTTGCACCCATATCGTGACGCCAGATCAAAGATGAGGCCGAATGTGACCACGCCAAGCCCCTCCCATGATGCTGATATCCGGTCGGCACTTGATGGGTTTCTGACCCGCAATCCCGATGTTACCCGAATTGACCTCATGACGGTTGATATGAACGGTATTTTGCGTGGCAAATGGTTGCCGGTCGAGAGCCTGGACAAATTGGCAAAGGGAAGCATTCGCTTGCCCGTATCGACCTCTGCGCTGGATATGTGGGGCCATGATGTGGACGGGTCGGGCCTTGGCATTGCCTACGGCGACAAAGACGGTGTGTTGGCTCCGGTGCTGTCTTCGCTGGTGCCGGTGCCGTGGTCCAAACGACCAACCGGGCAGATGTTAATGATGATGAACGGGTTTGATGGTGGCCCCAGTCCCTTCGATCCCAGATACAGGCTGGCGGAGGTCGTGGCGCGCTTTGAACAGGCGGGCCTAACCCCGGTGGTGGCAACGGAATTGGAATTCTATTTGTCCCGGCCCACCGAGGGCGCGGATGAAGCACCGCGCCCGGCCGCGGGTGCTGCGGGCTCCCATCTTTATGACTTTGCGCAGATGGAGGGTTTCGAGGATGTTTTGCATGACATTCAAGAGGCCTGCCGTGCCCAAAGCCTGCCCGCGGATGTGGTGATAGCTGAAAGTGGCACGGGACAGTTTGAGATTAACTTTCATCATCAGGCCGACGCGCTGGTTGCGGCCGATACTGCCGTGATGTTTCGAAGACTGGTGCGGGGCGTTGCACTTCAGCACGGGTTGCAGGCGACATTCATGGCAAAGCCTTACGGCGATGATGCAGGGTCCGGCATGCATGTTCATGCCTCAGTTCTGGATGGGTCGGGTGCAAATATTTTTGCAGGTGCGAACGGATTTGAACAGTTGAGTTATGCAGTGGGCGGTATGCTCGCAACCATGGCGGAGATGCAATTGGTCTTCGCCCCGAACCTCAATTCATACCGGCGGTTTTCCCGCGAAGGCTTTGCGCCCACTCAGGCCAATTGGGGGTATGACCACCGCGCGGCGGCGGTTCGCATCCCCGAGGCCACTGGGCCCGCTGCGCGGTTTGAGCACCGGGTCGCGGGTGCAGACGTGAACCCTTATCTGTCCATTGCGGCGATTTTGGGTGGTGCCCTCAAGGGGCTAGACGAAAAGATCGAGCCCGGCGCGCCCATCGATGACGATCTGCACAGCTCCTTTGGCGACCTTGGGTGGGATTGGCAAACAGCGGTCCACCGGTTCCAGCGCTCAGAGGCGGCAGTGGACACGTTTGGGGCGGATTTTGCCCGGGTCTTTGCGCTGGTCAAACAAGACGAGATCAAGCAATTGGGGCGGATGGTCACAGATGTGGAATACAAGACTTACATGGGGCGGATATGAGTGATCAGGCATTTTTGGCCGAGGGCCTTCACGAGAACCGGCATGAGATGACCTATGGCGGCGCTTTGTCGTTTTTGCGCCGGAAATACACTCGGGAATTGACTGGCGTTGATGTGGCGGTTTCGGGCGTGCCCTATGATTGCGCAGTAACCTACCGTCCCGGGTGCCGTCTTGGGCCGCGAGCAGTTCGCGCGGCATCAGTGCAGTTGCAAGAGTTGAAGTCCTTCCCTTACGGTATTGATCCTTTTGAAGCTTTAGCCGTGATCGACTACGGGGATTGTGCACTCGATCCGCATCACCCCGAGACCGTTGTCGGGGCGATAGAGGCTCATTGCGCCGGGATTTTAGCAGGCGGCGCCAAACCTCTGACCCTTGGGGGCGATCACTTTGTGGCCTATCCGTTGATCCGGGCGGTGGCCGAAAAACATGGCCCCGTCGCACTTATTCAGTTCGATGCCCATTGTGATACTTGGGCCGGCGACGGCGCAGAGATGGATCACGGCACCATGTTTGGACGTGCCGCGGCGCAAGGCATTGTGGATGCGTCGCGCTCCACTCAGGTTGGCCTCCGCACCTATAATGAGGCCGATCACGGCTTTGAGATTTTGACCGCCCCTTGGGTGCATCGCAACGGGATTGATGCAGCCCTGGAGGTCATTCACGCGCGGGCAGGCGACGCGCCGGTTTACGTATCTTTCGATGTGGACGGGCTTGATCCGGCCTTTGCGCCGGGCACAGGCACGCCGGTTGTGGGGGGGCTGGCAAGTTGGCAGGCGCTGGAGTTGATGCGCGGTCTCAAGGGGCTCAATCTTGTCGGGATGGATGTGGTGGAAGTGTCCCCGCCATTTGACCACGCAGAGATCACAGCCCTGGCCGCGGCGACCGTAGCCTATGAATGGTTGTGCCTTTTGGCGCTTGAGAAAGGCGCAAAACCTAAGCCCGTGGGCCGTCTTTAGACATAGATAACTTAACGGACTGTGACTTTAGCTATGCGTTTAACGCAAAGCAGCTTTGCCAAGTTCTACTCTTGTTGCATGTGCGAACAGACGTATATGCAAGGGGCAGACAAGACGTGTTTACGAGTGAAAGGATAACACTATGGCAAATGTAGATAACATCTCCGCCCAAGGCTTTAACCCAGTTCTGGCAGTTTCAAACGTCTTCAACGGCTTGCTTGAGAGCTACCGTATGTCGCGTGAGTTCCAAGCGACGTTTGATGAGCTGGACAGGCTAAGCGACGAAGATTTGGCCGATATCGGCATCAACCGTTACGACATCACACGCATCGCCCATGATGCTGTGTACGGAGACGGCGTTAGCGCTCTCTAAGATCAAAAGCGGCATGTCGCGCCCCGCTCTGGGGCGCTAGAAGGGAATATCATCGGCGCCTGTAACAAAACGGGACACGATATTCTTAATACCGGCCTTGTCGAACAGAATGGTGAGCTTATCGCCTTCAATCTCGGTCACGGCACCATAGCCGAATTTTTGATGAAAAACACGGTCCCCAAGCCCAAACGCGGGGGCCGCTTGCATATCGATCACCATATTTTTGGCTTCTTTGGGCTGGCTCATACCACGCTGGCCTGATCGGGCTTGCATGCGTCTCCAACCCGGCGAGTTATAGACATCAGCCTTGGCGGCCCGGTCGGTCAGCTCGGAGCCGCTCATCAGCCCGTCAATGTCTGAAACATTGGGAGCCGCAGCGCCAAACCCGCCACCGTAAAGGCCCGGCGGGGTCAAAACATCCACATGATCGCTTGGTAGTTCATCGATAAACCGACTGGGCAGAGCGGAGTTCCACTGATTGTAGACGCGTCGGTTGGCGGCAAAGCTGATGGTCAGATGCTCCTCGGCGCGGGTCAGTCCCACATAGGCCAGGCGGCGTTCTTCCTCGACCCCTTTGAGACCGCTTTCATCCATTGACCTTTGGGACGGGAAAAGCCCGTCTTCCCACCCCGGTAGAAACACCACCGGAAACTCCAAACCCTTGGCGGCATGAAGGGTCATGATGGAAACTTTCTCAGCCGCCTCTTCCTGCTCATTGTCCATAACAAGCGAGACGTGCTCCAAAAAACCTTGAAGGTTTTCAAACTCTTCGAGCGCCTTCACCAATTCCTTGAGGTTTTCCAAACGCCCCGGAGCCTCTGGTGTTTTGTCGTTGCGCCACATGTCTGTGTAGCCAGACTCGTCCAGTATAATTTCCGCCAATTCCACATGGTTAAAGTCACCGCAACGCAGCATCTCATGCCAGCGATCGAAGTTCTTCACTACTATTTGCAGACTGTTGAGGGCGCGTTTGGCGAGTAGCTGATCAGCGATGACAATCCGTGCACCCTCCAACAGCGACACGCCGTTTTGGCGGGCGGTGGCATTGACGGTTTGGATGGCCTTGTCGCCGAGACCTCGTTTAGGGGTGTTCACAATTCGCTCGAAGGCTAAACCATCGTCGGGCGAAACCACGACACGAAAATAGGCCATAGCATCGCGGATTTCCATCCGCTCATAAAAGCGCGGACCACCGATGACCCGGTACGGCAGACCGATGGTCAGGAAACGGTCCTCAAATGAGCGCATCTGGAACGAGGCGCGGACTAGAATTGCCTGCGAATCCAGTGAGATAGGATCATTGCCACGGGTGCCGCGCTGATAGGCTTCGATTTCTTCGCCGATCCAGCGGGCCTCTTCCTCGCCGTCCCAATGGCCGATCAGGCGGACTTTCTCGCCGTCATTCGCATCCGTCCACAGGGTTTTGCCTAAACGGTCCGCATTGCCTGCAATCACGCCGGAGGCCGCCGCTAGGATATGCGGGGTTGAGCGGTAGTTTTGCTCTAAGCGAACGATCTTGGCGCCGGGGAAATCTTTCTCAAATTTCAGAATATTGCCGACCTCAGCCCCGCGCCAGCCGTAGATCGATTGGTCATCATCGCCCACGCAGCAGATGTTCTTGTGCTCGGCGGCCAGCAGGCGGAGCCACAGATATTGGGCGACATTGGTGTCTTGATATTCATCCACAAGGATGTAGCGAAACCAGTTTTGGTACTTGGCAAGCACGTCCGGGTGGTCTTGGAAAATGTTAACCACATGCAACAGAAGGTCACCAAAATCACAGGCGTTCAAGGTTTTCAGTCGCTCTTGATATTGAGCGTAAAGTTGAGCGCCTTGATGGTTGAAGCCTGCCGATTCAGATGCAGGAACTTTGGCTGGCGTCCAGCCGCGGTTCTTCCAACGGTCGATCAGTGAGGCGAGCATACGGGCGGGCCAGCGCTTGTCGTCGATCTGTTCGGCTTGGATCAGCTGCTTGAGCAGGCGGATTTGATCATCCGTATCCAAAATCGTGAAATTCGATTTCAGATCCACAAGCTCGGCATGACGGCGTAGGATCTTCACGCAAAGAGAATGGAAAGTTCCGAGCCATGGCATGCCCTCGATCACACCGCCCACATGAGAGCCGATGCGCGATTTCATCTCGCGAGCCGCCTTGTTGGTGAAGGTCACAGCAAGGATCTCGTTGGGACGTGCGCGCCCTGTGTTGAGCAAATGCGCGATGCGGGTGGTCAGCGCACGGGTCTTGCCCGTACCGGCCCCCGCCAAGACCAAAACCGGGCCATCGAGCGCTTCAACCGCCTCTTTTTGGTCGGGGTTTAGACCCTCCAGATATGGCGCAGGTCGGGCCGCCATAGCACGCGCCGCAAGGCCGGAGCTTGCAGCGGCTTCAAAGGCATCGGCGTCATTCCAATCGGTCATGAACGGCAATGTAACGCCTTGGCCCGTGAAATAAAACCCGTGTTCTCAAAATGTTCTTTGCAGAATTTTCGGCCGGTATTGGTGTCGTTCGGGCGGATTTTGGCAGTCGAAGCGCTCTTCAAATTTTTGGTATAAGTCGTTGGTATCGCGTGGATATTCAATTCGACTCAACTGGTTCAGTAAATTCAGAGCTTGGTTAAATGACGTCTGTGGGACACGCCGAAACTCGTGGAATTGGACCAAGTCGCCTTTTTGCTTGTTTACGAGCTGATTTGGGGGTTTTTTGCAGCCAAGAATTGATGGAGCACACTTTGGCAATTTTGGAACATAATTATCCGAGCATTGAGGACCTTCGCCGCCGTGCGAAGCGCCGCATTCCGCATTTTGCTTGGGAGTATCTCGACAGCGGCACCGGCGAAGAAACCGCTCTGGATCGCAACCGGCAGACACTTGATGCGATCACGCTCAAACCCCGGGCGTTGCGCGGTAAGATCGCGCCCGTTTTAGAGACCCAGTTTTTGGGCCGCGATTATTCGGTGCCCATCGGCATCGCCCCCATTGGGGCCACTGGTATGATGTGGCCGGGGGCGGAAATGGATCTTGCACGGATGGCTGCGGACAAGCGCGTGCCGTATGGGCTCTCGACTGTGGCGACCCGAACGCCCGATGAAATTGGTCCCATTGCCGGAGAATATGGTTGGTTTCAGCTTTATCCGCTGGGCGGTGACGGGGTTCAGGAGGACATTCTCAAGCGTGCTCAAAATGCCGGTTACAAGACATTGGTGCTGACCGTGGACGTACCGATCAATTCCCGCCGCGAGCGCCAAAGACGCGCCGGGTTCAATATGCCGGTGAAGATGACGCCTTCGATGATTTTGCAGATGATGCTGCGGCCTGCATGGTTGATGGGGATCGCCAAACATGGCCAACCCCGGTTCAAGCTGATGGAGGATTATGTCGACAGTCGCTCGGTTGCCGATGTGGCCAAACGGCTCGGCCCTGAGATGCGGCCCAATCCCGACTGGTCGGTTCTGGATAGCCTTCGGGCCAATTGGGACGGACAGATCATCCTCAAGGGGATTTGCAACGTGGAGGATGCGGTTCAGGCCCAAGATGTAGGTATTGACGCGGTTTGGGTGTCTAATCATGGTGGTCGGCAGTTGGACGCGGCGCCGGGTGCGATCACCGTGCTGCCTCATATCCGGGAGGCTGTCGGCCCAAGCTATCCACTGATTTATGACAGTGGGGTCCGGTCGGGGCTTGATGTGGCCCGCGCACTGGCTCTGGGCGCGGATTTTGTCATGGCCGGGCGGGCGTTTATCTACGGCGCAGGGGCTTTTGGCCCGCGCGGGATTGAGCTGGCCCTGAAGATATTGAGTGACGATTTGGCCAACGTGATGGCACAAGTTGGTACGAACGATCTGGCAGGTTTGAGGGATGCGATCAAATAGGTCGAATTCCGTGCAGTTTCCTCTTGAACGGCTGTCAGATTTAGCTATATGTCGCCCTCACCCAATGGATGCGGGCGTAGCTCAGGGGTAGAGCATAACCTTGCCAAGGTTAGGGTCGTGAGTTCGAATCTCATCGCCCGCTCCAATTAAACCAACCACTTAGGGGTAGAAACCTAAGGGTTGCAGGGTGAAAATACAGTTATATCGCGGATGTGGGTCTAGGTAGGCGCGGGCGTCATTGCCTTTGACGTCACTTCTGTTTTTCCGACAATGTGGATGCGAAG